>NZ_BPLI01000023.1:0-54439 GCF_019656175.1 Bacillus sp. BML-BC051 | reverse complement strand
AAACATGCTCTTTTATTAAAGTACATCAGTTTAATTTGAATGACCTAATCCGTTCCAATAAAAAGAAACGATTTCTTGGGCTAATTCATCTATATTTGTAAGAATAGGATTGTGATTTTCATCTTTAAAATTCCCAATTGATAATAAAGATACGAATGCATGAGCCGCAAAAGTAGCGTTTCCTCTTGGGATTTCTCCAATTTGCATTGCATCATCAAGTGCTTTTTCTAATACTTCATACATGTTGTCTTCAGCATTTTTTAATTGTTTCAATTGTTCTTCAGATAATGATAGTTTTGCATCTTTCATAAAATTCTTCATATCAATATCCATCGTTGCGTGTAAGTAGACTTTAGCGAAGTCCAATAATCTTTCTTTTAAAGTCTTATTTGTAGAAAGGATTTGAGACATATTTTCGCGTATACGTACCATCATTTGAATCATAGTAGCGGTAAATAAATCTGCTTTTGTTGAATAGTAATAGTAGACGGTTGCTTTCGTAACACCACAAACTTTTGCAACTTCATCCATGGAAACGACTTGATAATTTTGAGTAAGAAATAGCCGAGTTGCAACTTCTAAAATCATTTCTTTTTTAGATTTTGTATTTTTATTTTGACGAGGCCTTCCGAGAGGACGTTGTTTTTGTTCCAAATCCATTCGCTCCTGACATGTATTGTTGAGATAATTATAACACAAATTTTTATTCAATCTTGATTAATTAACCGACCAGTATATATAATTAATGGTAGAGGAAAAAAGGAAGGTGGGTTTTTATGAAAAAGCACCCGTTACATATGTTAGGGAGGCTTGTAGCAGGGAAGCATACGCAGTGGATAACTTTATCGATTTGGATTCTTATTACATTAGTACTTTCATTTACATTGCCACAAGTAAACAGTACGAAAGAACCGAATCCGAAAAATTTACCTGAAACAGCTATGTCGCAGCAAGCGGAAGCACTTATGAAAAAAGAGTTTCCGAATAATGCAGGGAATCCTTTATTAGTAGTATGGTATAAGGATGGTGGATTACAGTCACAGGATTATAAACTCATACAAGACGTTTATAAAGAGTTAAAAGCTAGTCCTTTAAAGGAGCAATCAACGTTACCGCCATTTGATACATTACCAGAACAAGTATTATCAAAAAGTGCATCAAAAGATGGTACATCATTTGTTACACCGGTATTCTTTAACAAGGAAGCTGGAACAGATATATTAAAAGGAAATCTTGATGATTTAAAAAACATAGTGAATAGTAAGATCGATGAAGATCCATTCAAACGAAAACTAAGTGACGCTGGCTTACACGTACGATTATCTGGACCTGTAGGTATTCAAACGGATGCAGTTAGCTTATTTAGTCAAGCAGATGTGAAATTATTAATTGCTACTGTATTACTCGTATTAGTTTTATTAATTTTACTGTACCGTTCACCGATTTTAGCAATTTTACCTTTACTTGTTGTTGGCTTTGCATACGGTATTATTAGTCCTACGCTTGGTTTTTTAGCTGATCACGGATGGATTAAAGTAGATGCTCAGGCGATATCAATCATGACAGTATTATTGTTTGGTGCTGGAACGGACTATTGTTTATTTTTAATTTCAAGATATCGAGAGTACTTGCTAGAAGAAGAAAGTAAATATAAGGCGCTGCAACTTGCAATGAAAGCTTCTGGTGGAGCAATTATAATGAGTGCGTTAACTGTTGTACTTGGATTAGGAACATTATTACTTGCTCATTATGGTGCCTTTCATCGATTTGCAGTACCATTTAGTGTTGCTGTATTCATAATGGGCATTGCTGCTTTAACAATTTTACCAGCGTTATTATTAATTTTTGGTAGAGCTGCATTCTTCCCATTTATACCGAGAACAGCTTCAATGAATGAAGAATTTGCAAGAAAGAAAAAGAAAGTCGTAAAAGTTAAAAAATCAAAAGGTGCCTTTAGTAAAAAACTTGGAGATGTTGTAGTACGAAGACCGTGGACAATAATTATGCTTACTGTATTTGTATTAGGTGGATTGGCATCATTTGTACCACGTATTCAATACACATATGACTTATTAGAATCGTTTCCAAAAGATATGCCTTCACGCGAAGGGTTTACGTTAATTAGTGATCATTTCTCAGCTGGTGAACTAGCGCCAGTAAAAGTTGCTGTTGATTCGAAGGGGAAAGAGCTTCCTATTAAAGAAGAACTAGAGAAGTTTTCTTTCGTAAAAACTGTGAAAGATCCAAAAGAGGGCAAAGAAAATAAGCAAATACAAATGTATGAGGTTTCTTTAGTTGAAAATCCATACTCAATTGAAGCGTTAGATCAAGTCCCTAAATTGAAAAACAGTGTAGAAAAAGTATTAAAAGATGCTGGGGTTAGTAATGCAGAAGATCAACTATGGATTGGCGGAGAAACGGCGTCATTATATGATACAAAGCAAATTACGGAACGTGATGAATCAGTTATCATTCCAGTAATGATTAGTATTATAGCTTTATTATTACTTGTTTACTTGCGATCAATTGTTGCGATGATTTATTTAATTGTAACTGTTGTATTATCGTTCTTCTCGGCATTAGGAGCAGGGTGGTTATTACTTCATTATGGTATGGGAGCGCCAGCCATTCAAGGTGCAATACCGTTATACGCATTTGTATTTTTAGTTGCTTTAGGTGAAGATTATAATATTTTTATGGTTTCAGAAATATGGAAAAACAGAAAGACACAAAATCATTTGGATGCAGTAAAAAATGGGGTTATACAAACAGGTAGTGTCATTACATCAGCAGGTTTAATTTTAGCAGGAACTTTTGCGGTATTAGGTACACTTCCAATTCAAGTTCTTGTTCAATTTGGTATTGTAACTGCAATTGGTGTACTACTAGATACGTTTATTGTTAGACCGTTACTTGTACCAGCAATTACAGTTGTTCTAGGACGCTTTGCTTTTTGGCCAGGAAAGCTTTCGAGAAAGAGTGAAGAAGTACAAAAGGTGGATGCATAGTTAAGAAAGCCAAGGATATTTTCCTTGGCTTTTTTCTATGTAGTCCATTAATTTTTTGAATTTAAATCTTCAGTTTCAGTGTGATCAGCATCTTCAATAATAGTTTCTGGCATTCCATATAAGCCGTTCATTGCTTGTTCTTCGATATTAAGATTTGCAGTATTATCATTTTGAATAGGTGTAGCGTTTTCGGTAACAGTTTCTTTTTTATTTACATTTTTGTTATTCATGTAGGCATCCTCCGAATTTCATTTGATTTATTTATAGTATGTGGATGTATTTCTAGAAATATGTGAACGGATTTTTGCAGATGTTATATAATTTAATAAAAACTTGAGGATAAATTTAAATTGTAAGGAGTGAAAAATTGTGGTGAGAACAAGAAAGTTAGCCTTCTAAAATAAAATGAAATTTTAGGAGGCTATTAAAATGAGGTTTCATATAATTGACAGAGAAAATTGGAATAGAGAGCAGTATTTTAAACATTATTTAAAGTTGAAATGTACGTTTAGTGTGACTGTGAATGTTGATATTACGAGGTTATTAAAGGAATTACATCAAAAGGGAATAAAATTTTATCCCGTTTTTATTTATTTAATTTCTAGAGTAATAAATAATCATAAAGAATTTCGAACATGTTTGAACGATGAAGGAGTTTTAGGCTATTGGGAGGAAATGATACCAAGTTATACAATCTTCCATAAAGATGATAAGTCTTTTTCAAGTATATGGACGGATTATTCTAGTGATTTCCACATATTCTATAAAAATTACGAAGAAGATATGAGATGCTATACTAATGTGCATGGTCTCTTCACGAAAGAGAATATGCCGCCAAATGTTTTTCCGATTTCTAGCATACCTTGGGCTAGTTTTACTGGATTTAATCTAAATATTAATAATGATGGTGATTTTCTATTACCGATTATAACTTGTGGGAAATATTTTAATGAAGAGAATAAGGTTATACTACCAGTTTCATTGCAAGTACATCATTCGGTTTGTGATGGATATCATGCGAGTCGATTTATAGAGGATTTACAGAAGTTAAGTAATAGTTGTAACGAGTGGCTTAATTAATATCTAATCTTTAATTATACACAATTGAAAATGAAAAAAAGAAGAGAACATGTTTATATAGCATGGTCTCTTTTTATTCATTAATACTAATAAATAGTGGAAGATATAGGTTGATTTGTAGTTTAATAGTAAATAGAATGATTGATTTTAATTTTCTGTATTTTATATCTATATCGTTCACAAAACTTATTATTTTGTAACAATGAAGGGGAAAACAAAAATGACAATAATATCTATAGAAAAAGCTTCAATTCTAGATGCAGAAAAATTAACAGAAATAATGACAAAAACATTTGATGAAGAAGCAAAACGATGGCTATGCGGTCAAGGTGATGTTATTGACTACAACATCCAACCACCGGGGTATTCTTCAGTTGAAATGATGAAATATTCGATTGAAGAATTGGATTGTTACAAAGTGATAATGGGTGGAAAAATAATCGGGGGAATTATAGTTACGATCTCAAGTAAGTCATATGGCCGAATTGATCGTATTTTTGTAGATCCTGTTTATCAAGGAAAAGGAATTGGTTCACATGTTATTAAATTAATAGAAGCGGAATATCCGAACATAAGAATTTGGGATCTCGAAACATCCAGTAGACAACGTAATAATCATCATTTTTATAAGAAAATGGGCTATGAAATAATTTTTAAATCGGAAGATGAGTATTGTTATATAAAAAGAATAACTGTAGAGTCGGTTGAAGAGAGCCTAATAAAGAATAAAGATATGGAAAATAGCCAATACGAAAACTGTAATCTAGCAAATACAGAGTATTATCAAGTGAATGTAAAAAACAGTTCCTTTGTTAGTAGCAATATGATGAGTATGAAGATGAGTAATTGTAATGTAAGTCAATCAAATTTTAGAAATATAAATTTCAGAAATTCTTCATATGCAGATTTAAATCTTTCTGGCAGTAAATTTAATTTTGTGACTTTAGGTGGAGTTCAATTTACAGATACAAGTCTTGGAGAAGATAAACATCCTATTTCATTTGATAGATGTGATTTAGAAGGTAGTACGATTAGTAATAGTAATCTGAAAAATATTGAAATAGAAAATTGTGATATATCCGGTATGAAAATAAATGGTATTTCAATTGAAAATCTACTTGAGTTATATAATAAAGTAAAAAGTTAACCTGTAATTTGTGTAGATAAGGTGTTCTTAAAACGGATGTTATACTGAAATAATTATGTAAAAATAACATAAAGAAATACAGAGGAGAAGGGCTTTCAACCAGGGTCCTAGAATAAATTTGTTATGGATATGGAGGAGAGAAGATATGGGGATCAAAGTAAGAGCGGTAGAACTTCAAGATGCTAGAGCCATTTATCGTATATGCATACAAGATGATGTTTTACCTTATATGGTTTTCTTACCAAGTATGCGTGTAGATGCAATGGAAAATAGAATTCGTAATTTAGCACCAAATCAATTTGAATTTGTTGCAGAGTATGATGGAGAAGTTGTTGGGTTTATTGGATTAACCCAAAGCCCAGGACGTAGATCTCATTCGGGGGATTTGTTTATGGGGGTAGATAGTGAATATCATAATAAAGGCATTGGGAAAGCTCTTCTTACAAAAATGCTTGATTTGGCTGATAATTGGTTAATGTTAGAGAGAGTAGAACTAGGCGTTTTAGAAACGAATCCTAAAGCGAAGTCACTATATGAAAAATTCGGATTTGTAGAAGAGGGAGTAAAGATAGGAAATTTGAAGGCTCACGGAAAGTTTATTAATGAAGTAATGATGAGTCGTTTTAGACCTGATGGTTTAATCGTACATAATGAATAGTGAAAAGCATGACAGTATACTGTCATGCTTTTTATTTGTTAGTTGTTGTTAGGCAGTTTTGGTTGCACTAAAAATAATGCTAAGCCAATAAAAATAACTGCAATGCCTAGTCCTTGTTGTATAGAAATGGTCTCATTTAATATAAAGTACGCTAGTATACAAGTTCCAATCGTTTCTCCTAAAATACTCATAGATATTACAGTAGCACTCATCCATTTTAATAGCCAATTAAAAATTGTTTGCCCTAAAATCGTTGCAATGAAAGCTAAGCCAATAAAGCATACCCAAGTTTGTGTAGAATAATGGATGAAAGCTTCGTTTTGCATGTAAGCAAATATACCAAGAAAACAGGCGCTACTTCCATAACTAATTACCGAATATGGTATAAGTGATAAATCTTTACGAACATGTTGGCTAATGAAAAAGTATGCGGTAATAATTCCAGCTGCAATAAACGCTAAAATGTCCCCGTATAAAGCTTCTCCGCTAATTTGGAAATCTTGCCATCCAATGACGATACTTCCTGAAATGGCGATGAGGCAACCAATAACTGCGCCTTTCGTAAATCTCTCTTTGAATAGAAAGTAACCACCAATCATTGAAAATAAAGGTTGTAACGTTACGATAACTGTAGAACTTGCTACAGAAGTATATTGTAAGGATTCAAACCAAAGTACATAATGTGCGGCCAAAAATAACCCAGATATGAATCCGAATCCCCATTGTCTTCTTGTTACGTTTTTTAACTCGTTTCGATTATTTTTATTAAATAGTAATAACGGTAACAGAATCAGTGCAGCAAAGAATAATCGATAAAAAGCAACGATAGCCGCAGGAGCATCTGCTAATTTTACAAAAATCGCTGAAGTTGATAGGGCGAATACGCCGAAAAATAAGATGCAATATGAAAGAATAGGTGATTTCACAGTTTGTCCCTCCGATAAAATGTTTATTATAATAAACTTAGTACGATATAATGTACAAAAGTAAGTATATAAGTCCCTAAGACGATAGGAAAGGATTATTTGCCTTTGTTTACTATGTCAGCACAAAGACAATGAAACATGCAATATGATGGACGAAAGGAAGTTTTTACTATGATACATGATAGACTCGGACAAACTGTATTAAGTTATCGTAAGAAAAATAATATGACAATTCGTGAATTTGCTGATTATGCCGGGATTAGTACTTCATTAATTAGTCAAATTGAACGAGGATATGCGAATCCTTCTTTAAGTGTATTGGAATTAATTGCGAAAGCATTAAATGTACCACTATTTACACTATTTATTAATGAAATCGATACAGATTCACTCATTTCTAAGAAAAAAGATCGAAAGAAAGTATATCGGGAAAACAATGATCACATTGTATATGATGTATTAACACCAGATTTTATGAAAGCTCGTATTGAAATGTTAATGATGGATTTAAATAAACAAGCAAAAACAACGGAAAGTCACTATTCACATGAAGATAAGGAGGAGATTGCTGTTGTTATGAAAGGGGAAGTGTATGTGGAATTAGAAGGGAAAGAGTATTTCTTAGAAGAAGGTGATGTTGTACGTATTCCGCCAAATATGAAACATCGTTTTTTAAATAAAAGTGATGAATCTAATCATATTTTATTTGTATTGACGCCATCTTTAGGATGAGTATAAAGTGATGGAGGATAAAAAGATGGAAAATAAAACTGTCTTAAGAGATGGCCTTTCAATTATTTCTCAATGCAAAAGACAAACAAATGATATTTGGCATGCACATTTCGGAGCAGCTGCAATTGCTAGTTATTTTTTTATAAAAGATAACAATATGGAAGAAGAAATAACTCGTAATATGTATTCCCAAACAAAAAGGATGCTGAACAAGCAAAACTTAGGTGAAGTCATTGATAATAAAGAAGAAATTAATTTTCAAATTGCTGAAAAAATGATTATAGAATCATTAGAACATACAATTGATGAACTTCATTGGGTGGGGCATAATGTCATTTATGCTGCATTAAGTTTATTAGCTATGAAAGAGTTACAAAAATGGGGCGATAATCAAGAGATTGAAGGGATTAGTAACCTTATATTTTCGTTTCGTAAAACAATTCCTGGTAGATCGTGGATTGGATTTACAACAAAGGAAGTAAAACAATTAAGTATAAAAGAAGAGATAGAAAGTGAATTAAGAAATCCAGAACAATTATCTACGTTTATTTTAAAAGAGCTTTCGCAATTTAATATTATTTATAGAGCGGAAGCACACCATGACTTAATTGGTCATTTACTTACTTTTTCTCATGCAATTAATATTATGTACGACTTAGGTCATAGAGATATATTCCGACGAGGGGTACGTCCGCTGTTAAAACTAGTATACGTGTTACGTGCTAGTCAAAATTTAACGTCAAATAGTGAAATAACTTTACACTCACCAATAGATTGTTTACCTTTAGTCGAATCTAAACGTGCTCATATATTACCAACAGAAAATCAATTTTGGCTAAAAGACTATGGTGCATTTGATTGGGATTTCGGGCATGTTTTTAAATTTTCATATAGTTATTTTGATCATATAAACAGGGCTCCAGAATATAAAAATATAACATTAGAGAAATTTCGATTTATTATTCATACGTAATGGAGTCTAATGATCTATATAAAGGGGCTAAATTTAAAATTTCTTTGTTGATAGTATATTATTTTTATATTTGTAAGATTTTACATGCGCATTTTACTTTTACTAATTATGTAAATAGGCTATACTAAAATACATACATTTTAGTATTGGAGAGAGAAGTAAAACGACATGGAATTAGTGAAATTGGAAAAAGTCATTGAAATAAAGAAAGAAGAACTTTTATATTTAGTATCGGATTACGGAATTCAACATGAAAAAGTATTAGCATTAAGCCAAGAAATAGACAAATTAATTAATTACTTTATGTTTTTAAAATAAAAAGAACTATGACATGATTTGAAAATGTTATAGTTCTTTTTTATTTGGAAATTCAGATGTATATTTTATATACTGTTAATTAATAGAATATTCAATTTGAAAAGGAGGGGAATAAATGATATTACATACGAACATTTCAGGTGAAGGAGAACCAATTGTGCTTTTACATTCTGGAGGTATGACAGGTTTAGTAGAATTCGAAGAGCAGGTAGCATTTTTTCGAGAAAAAAACTATCAAGTCATTCGTCCAGATTTAAGAGGACATGGAAAATCAGGGGGGACATTGGAGAATTATTTCTTACGCTCTGTACAGGATTTACATGATACGTTAGTGCATTTGCAAATTGATAGATGTCATATAGCTGGTGTTTCTCTAGGAGGATTAATCGCTTTATTATTTGCAAAAAAATATCCAGATAGAGTGAGAACATTAACTTTTTCAGGTATCTTTCCGATTAAGAGAGAAAATTGGGAGGAGTCTCAGGAGTATGAAGCGAAGTGTCATCAGCAATTGATGGAAAATGAAGAAGTTGTAACTTATATGAATCAAATTCATGAAAAAAGTGATTGGAAAGCATTACTTGAGTCGTGGCAAGTTAAAGATTGGTATCCATTTGGTGAAACTGGTGAAGTAGCTAATCTTCAAGTACCTACACTTTGTATAGCTGGGGGAGATTCAGAAGATGAAGTTACAGCTGCTACAACGTTCAAACAATTAAACGACAATATACATATTGCTGTAATTCCGTTTGCTGGTCATTTAGTGCACAATGATCAACCGGAAATCTATTCGAATATATTGTCTAATTTCTTACAGAATGCGCAAGCTGCTAGTCGAATATAAGGACTTTTGGGTATAATAAGAAAGGAATTATTAATTGTATCGGTTAGGAGCGCAGCACATATGAAAACAGTTGTTGTTATCGGTGGAGGTATAACGGGACTTTCTACTATGTTTTATTTAGAAAAATTAATAAAGGATTATAATGTTGGTTTAAATTTAATCCTTGTAGAAAAAGAAGAGTATTTAGGCGGTAAAATCCATAGTGTAGAAGAAAAAGATTTTATCATGGAATCAGGAGCAGATTCTATCGTTGCTCGTAATGAACATGTTTTACCGCTTATAAAAGATTTAAATTTAGAAGAAGAAATGGTATATAACGAAACGGGTATTTCTTACATATATTCTGATAATACTTTACATCCAATTCCTTCTGACACTATTTTTGGCATACCGATGAGTGTCGAATCGTTGTTTAGCAGTACGCTAGTATCAACGAAAGGGAAAATTGTTGCTTTAAAAGATTTCATAACGAAAAATAAAGAGTTTACAAAAGATACTTCACTTGCTGTATTTTTAGAAAGCTTTTTAGGGAAAGAATTAGTGGAAAGACAAATTGCCCCAGTGCTTTCAGGTGTATATTCTGGTAAATTGAATGAACTTACTATGGCATCGACATTACCGTATTTACTGGATTATAAAAATAAATATGGAAGTATTATTAAAGGTTTTGAAGAGAATAAAAAACAGTTTCAATCAGCAGGAAACAAAAAGTTCGTATCATTTAAAGGTGGGCTATCTACGATTATCGATCGTTTAGAAGAGGTGCTGACTGAGACAGTAGTTAAGAAAGGCGCTATAACGACAGCTGTAAGGAAACAAGGTGATCGCTATGAAATTTCCTTTGCAAATCATGAATCAATTCAAGCAGATTATGTTGTTTTAGCAACTCCGCATGATATTGCACAAACTTTATTACAGTCTAATGAGTTAAACGAGCAGTTCCATACATTTAAAAACTCATCTCTTATAAGTATTTACTTAGGATTTGACATATTAGATGAACAATTACCAGCGGATGGCACAGGATTTATCGTAACGGAGAATAGTGATTTACATTGTGATGCTTGTACATGGACAAGCCGAAAGTGGAAACATACATCTGGAAACCAAAAGCTATTAGTAAGAATGTTTTATAAGAGTACCAATCCAGTATATGAAACGATTAAAAATTATAGTGAAGAAGAATTAGTACGAGTCGCTTTATATGATATTGAAAAGAGTCTCGGAATTAAAGGTGAACTAGAAGTAGTTGAAGTTACAAATTGGAAAGACTTAATGCCAAAATATCATTTAAAACATAATCAAGCAGTTCAAACATTACAAGAAAAAATGACGGATCTTTATCCTAATGTATACTTAGCTGGTGCTTCATATTATGGTGTCGGAATTGGTGCGTGTATTGGAAATGGAAAGAACACTGCAAATGAAATAATGGCAACATTACATAAACCGTCCAATTAATAATACATTTTATTTATTTAACTTGAATTGAGACCTTTTTATTTGTTGTATTATTCTCGGTAATTGTTAAGGTTATGTTCCCAGATTCTTTAAATGAATATGATGAGAGTTGATAGAGTTCTTTTATATTATGTTGCTCTTTTAATTTATTGGCAGGAATTAATGTAATCTTCGGTTTCCAGGTTTCTTGTTTACCCGAAGGATAGTTTACTATTATTTCTGGACTATTTAATTGCATTGGTTTCCAAGAGGCGAAATATAGTTCAACTTCTGTATCTTTTTTTAGTAATTCTTCTGAGAAATATCCAACCTCTCCAACATTACCGAAAACAGTAAAGTTTTGATTTTGTAGTGTGATATCTAAATGTTTAGGTTGATATGTTGCTGCGTGATAGATTCCATATGAAAGAGAAAGAGTGGCTGCAATTAAAATGCCGATTGAAAAAGTTTTAAAGCTATTGCCTTTAAAACTAGTCATCATAAATGAGTTTGGGGCGAACTTTTTTGCGAATAAAAAAATGAGTAATATGAGTAAGAGGGACAAACCGATGAATATATACATAGAACAGTTACACCTCCACAATAAAATATGATATTAACTATATTTTACCATAAATGTATGGAGAAGGGTGTTATTTTAGAAGGGAAAAGTGAGTGTGTAATCGAAATTATTAGATATTATTATTACGAGCGGAATGATGGAAATGAAAAAAATTCATTTTAAAAATATAGAATAAAGAGATGATCAAAGTACTTTGATTATCTCTTTATTTTTTCTATTCATGCAAAAGTAAGAAGGGTTACTCTTAGTTCATATTGAATTAAGAGGATAAGCTTTTCTAGAAATATTTGATAAATGGGACATTGAGGACTTTCCTAATTATAAATACTTTTTCTGCTATAATGAATAAGTAGAAAGAAAGGAGTGATCCTGTGGCATTTCCTATATTAGAAACAGAACGTTTACGTTTAGTTGAAATAGAACAATCTTATTGTCAAAAAATATATGAAATTTTTTCATTGGATGAAGTGACATGTTATTACGGTATGAATTCTTTTACAGAGTTTGGACAAGCTTCACGTATGATTGAATCTTTTTCAAAAAATTACTTCGAGAAAAAAGCAATACGATGGGGGATTTTATTAAAAGAAACAAATACTTTAGTAGGTACAATAGGATTAAATAATTTACAACTATGGAGTAAACGATCTGAAATTGGATATGACTTACATCCTCGTTATTGGGGGAATGGGTATGCGTCAGAAGCGGCACAAGAAATTATCCATTATGGATTTCAAGATTTAGGTTTATTTAGAATCGGAGCTATTACATACCCTGAAAATGTTACTTCTTGTAAAATGTTATCTAAAATAGGCTTTCATAAGGAAGGGTTATTACGGGGATACATTCATCAAGGAAATAAGCAACATGATGCGCTATTGTATTCTATAGTTCGAACGGATGTAGAGAATATAAATTTATAATAAAAAACCCCTCTTATAAAAGAGGGGTTAAGTAAAAATTAACCTAATTTAGGTAATAAACGTTCTCCGCTTTTCATGCTACTTTTACATAAAGGGCATTTAGGCTCTTCTTCAAATGAAAAGTTCTTTCTCATCCATCCTAAACAATCCTCTGCTTCACATTCCCAAACAGGTGTTTGTTCTGGTGGTACTTCTGCTACATCGTTCTTTCGATTGCGATACATATAACCACTCCTTTTATGTAAAAAATTTTAGTTATATATTAAAAAGGTTGTTAACCGAGCTGGTAACAACCTTTTTATTGTTTGAATTATAGCTTTACAACGTTTTTAGCTTGAGGTCCACGGTTACCGTCTTCAACTTCGAAGCTAACTTCTTGACCTTCGTCAAGAGATTTGAAGCCGTCGCCAGTGATAGCTGAGAAGTGAACGAATACGTCGTTACCGCCTTCAACTTCGATGAAACCGAAACCTTTTTCGCTGTTAAACCATTTTACTTTACCTGTTAATGTCATGGTAATGCCTCCTAAAATTTAAAAAGATTACAATATGATCGGCCTTATTTGAATGAAAAATAAAAGTTCACATATTATCAAAAATCCATAAGGAGTATAAAATGTTCCTGATTGATACTTGATAATATGCAAAGAAAATATAGTGTTAAATTGACCTTAATTACTATCTTACAACAAATGGTGGGAAATAGCAAGTGCTGGTAATACCAGTGAATAATCTTGGTGATAATAGTAAAACGCACAAAGTCATCTCTTTTATTTATATATTATTCCAAATGTGGGTTTATGCTAAACATTGAATGTTTTTATTGGAAATTTGTGTTAGGAAAACGATATATAGTATAAGAATAGTGCTGATGTATTTGTTAAGGAGGCGAGAATATTGCAATTTAAAATAATTGAATCAGCCAAAGAAGGAAGAAAAAAAGTTCATCCAATATTTGCTGTTATACTTGCAATTGTATTTTTAACTTTAGGTGAATTGTTCATGTTATTTATGTTGTTTTTACCGAAAGCAGAAACACTTTTAATGAAGGCGATTTATAGCAATATTGAGATGATATTGTCATTTGGCGGTGCTATATTTTTTGTTTTTTTATGGATTAGATTCGCAGAAAAAAGATCAATTGCATCTATTGGCTTTTGGAGAAATCAATGGATAAGAAAATATTTGAGAGGTGCATTAATAGGTTTTGTTTTCATTTCAATACCAGTCATGCTACTTTTATTAACAGGAAATGTACAACTACAAATGCAACAAATCACGCCAACCGCTATACTTGGGATTGTGGGATCTTTAGTTGCTTTTTTAATACAAGGTGCAACAGAAGAAATCGTTGTTCGAGGTTGGTTATTTCCAGTGCTTTCTATTAGAAGCCGTATATGGATCGGAATTGTTGTAACTTCTTTTTTATTTGGTTTTCTTCATTTACTAAATCCAAGTATTACAATTCTTTCAATTTCGAATATAATATTAGTTGGTGTATTTGCAGCTTTTTATGTTTTGAAGGACAGTAGTCTTTGGGGGATATGCGCGTGGCATTCGTTGTGGAATTGGGCACAGTTTAATATTTATGGCTTTGCAGTAAGTGGAATGACGATGTATTCTACGCCACTCTTTAAACCTGTAACAAACGGATCGGAATTCCTCCATGGAGGCTCGTTCGGAATTGAGGGGAGTATCATAACAACAATCATGCTGTCTATCGCTTCAATTGTTTTATGGAGACAGTTATGGGAGGGAAAAGTAAAACAAAGAGATCTAAGTTAATGAAAGTGGGAGAAACAATGGGGATTATAGCATTTGAGGGAGCGAGTGCTGTTGGTAAGAGCAGCACTTGTCGTGAGTTAGAAAAAAATTATGGTGCATACATTATACCTGAAGTGAATGTATTATTTGAAAGACCAAAAAACGAACATAGAACATGGTATCTTGAAAAGCAAGTAGAACGCTGGAAAATAGCAGTGCAGATGTCAGAGCAATATGAATTAGTAATACTTGATGGTGGTATTTATCAGCCACTTAGTTATAATTGGTGTTTCCATTTTGATGTATTTAATCAGCCGTTATCTTTAATAGAAAACTTTTATAAAGAAAAGCTGATACATAGGGAAATTGGTTTTCCTGATCAATATTTTTATTTATATACGAATGATGAAGAACTTAGAAAACGGAAAGAATCTGACGAGACAAAAAGAAGAAGAAACTTTGAAAAACATTTACAAATATCAAAATCGTTTCAACGTTATTATGAAAATTTAAATGCTGTTACAGACGGGTATTGCAAAATGATTGATGCGAAAAGTGTAAAATCGAATGAATTAGCAATTGTGAAAAGTTTAAACGATTTAAATGTGTCTGAAGAGAGCCGTTTTGATATTTCGAGGTTAGATGCGATTACGAAGTGGTTAAAAGAACAACGTGCATAAAAACAACGAGTGCTTTATAAGGTGCTCGTTATTTTTTATGTATTATAAATTGATTTTAAAATTTGTAAGTTTGCTTCTTCATTTTTCTTAATGGCATTTGTATATTTAACTAGAAAGAGCTGAGAAGGATAAACCGGTAGTTCA
The DNA here is from genome assembly GCF_019656175.1 of Bacillus sp. BML-BC051. NCBI lineage: Bacteria > Bacillati > Bacillota > Bacilli > Caryophanales > Bacillaceae > Bacillus > Bacillus sp. BML-BC051. The sequence goes on along the minus strand of NZ_BPLI01000023.1, from coordinate 39,220 downwards.
CCACAAATATCAATACCATAGACATTTTTATCTCTAATAATAACATGAATATATTTTAAAAGTGTAGAGAGTTTCATATGTCCTTGATCCCAATTTGTAATAGCTATTTTTGAATCTAAAACATCTTTATCAATGCTTACATATATAGTGTTTGTATGAATATGCGAAAGTATTGTATGAGTAGATACTTCATTTGACGTATCTATCGGGAACACTTCTACGCATGAATGATCATTAGAATGTATTGTTAAAGAAGAAGGCCCAATCATAATTACTTTCTTTAATTTCGGGTTATTTTCAAGAGCGAATGATACCCATGAGCCGCAAGAAATAAGAGTTTGTTCATTTTCTTCTTTTAAGTTCATGTCAGTGTGATGATCAAATAAAATAAGGCTAAATGGCTCATCTATTTCTTTTAGTAGTAAATAAGATACATAATGATAATTTCCAGAACCGATAAAAGTAATTCCTTTTTGCTTTCTACGATATAACTCCTGTTTTATCCGCATTAAAGAAGAAGTCTCGCAATACAGGTTTGAGTGCTCTATATGACTAAAATCAATATCTTCATGTGAATAAGAACGAAGTTTATTTTGTAATGAATATGTATCGTCAAAGTTCAAAAAAGTTAAACCGCTATACAATAAACTCATATTTATTCATCTCCTTTATATGTAGGCTAGCATATATTTTTATAAAGTTAAAACGAAATGCTTAGAGGTGGATTTGTATTTGAAATAGATGGGTTATTTTTACAGAATAATCTTTCAATTTATAAAGGAAAGAAATATAATATAAGGAAATACATATGTGGTTCAGGAAATAGAAAATATGAAATGGGATATGTGGGAGGAAACAAGCAAGATGAAAACATTATTTAAAATAATAAGTATAATAGCTGGTATGGCGGTAATCGGAGTAGGTGTAACATATGGCATGCTGTATTTTTTGAATAATAGTAAACCAGCTGCGAAAAAGGCATCACCAGCCGCTCCAGCAGCAGAGGTACTGGCTGATAGTAATGTAAAAGCTGAAGATGCAAAACTTTTAGAAAATGGAAATCATTCATTGCCAAATAGCGGCTTTAATAAAAACTTCAAGTGGACAGATGAGAACATACAGACAGCATTACATGAAATGGCTCATCAAAAAACGAAAGCTGATCAAAAATGGGGCTATATTTTTATCACACAAGAACGTATTGAAAGTTTACTTGATATTGTAAAGAGTAATGATTTAGTACAAGGAAATACATATGCAGACATTTTAGAGAGATGGAAACAAGGGAGATATGAAAAGATGGATGCGGATCACAATAAGATTTGGAAATTACAAAGCGGGAATTTAGGCGAAGGAAAAGGAGTAATGTCAGAAGCGGAACAAAAAGAATTAATTAATCAAGTGTTTATGCAAAAAGGTACATATTCAGGTAGTAAATTAATTGCAGGCGGGGGACAGGCTACTAAATAAGATAATATTGGAGGAGAGTAATTGCTTTTTAGACAATTACTCTTTTTTTGTGCACTTTTTAGTTTTTCTCTAGTAAGGAAAGAAACGATTGTAAAACGGGTGAAATCCATCTGGATTTATGATAGATTACATGGCTTTGAATAACTGTTGGCGTTTCGATAGGCTGAAAATAGAGTTGCTCTTTTTGACAACTTTCTTGTACAACGATGTAAGGAAGAATTGAAATTCCTAACTCACACATGACAGATTGTTTAATGACTTCAACGTTGGAAGTTTCAAATGTTTTAGCTGGAATATTCCCGCTTTGACATAAAAAACGATCTACCATTGGTCTATAGCCACAGCATTGCTCTGTAAAGATAAACTGGGTATCCTTTAATAAACAAAATGGATTAGAGTGTGTAGAGTATTGGGGAGGTAAAATCCAGCCAAATGATTCATTACAAAAAGTACGCGTAATAAAATCATTATGTTCCATACTTTCTCCAATTATAAAAATTACATCTGATTCTCCTTCACGTAGCTTATTCATTGCTTGTTCGTTTGTAGTTGTTTCCAGTACGATATTTACTTTCGGATTCTCCTGTTTGTACATACGTAATAATTTTGGTAATCGGTACACTGCTAATGATTCGTTAGATGTAATACTTAATGTTCCCTCTAAATCATCACCATTTTGAGGGATTTCTTGCGCTTTTTCATAAATAGCTAGTAATTCTAGAGAATAAGGATGAAATTGATGACCTGCTTTTGTAAGAAGTACTTTTTTCCCTAATCGATCAAAAAGAGGGAGGTGTAAATCGTTTTCTAATGCTTTCATATGCGCTGTTACAGTAGATTGCGCATAACCTAATGCATGAGCAGCTTTAGAAAAACTACCATATTTAACGATGGCACAAAAAGTTTTAACATGTCTCATTTCCATAAGTGATTCCTCTTTTATTATCATGATTTGTGAATGATTATATCACGTATTTCAATTTTCCAAATGGTTAAATTCTTTATAAAATAAAATTGTAAAAATATTCATTTAAGTGATATTGGAGGAGAAAAGATGATTGAAAAGGGCTATCATGTAGCTGTTGTGGGTGCTACAGGTGCAGTTGGACAGAAAATTATTGAACTGTTAGAGAAAGAAACTAATTTTAATATAGTTGAAGTTACATTGCTTTCGTCAAAACGATCCGCTGGTAAGGTAGTGCAGTTTCAAGGACGAGAGATAATGATACAAGAGGCAAAAACAACTAGTTTTGAAGGTGTAGATATTGCCTTTTTTAGCGCTGGAGGAGAAGTTTCAAAACGATTTGTTAATCATGCAGTGTCTAGTGGTGCAATCGTAATTGACAACACGAGTGAATACCGAATGGCTCACGATGTACCGCTCGTTGTTCCAGAAGTAAATGCGCACACTTTAAAGGAGCATAACGGTATCATTGCAGTTCCGAATTGTTCAGCATTACAGATGGTAACAGCTCTTCAGCCAATACGAAAATCATTTGGTTTAGAACGAATTATCGTTTCAACGTATCAAGCTGTATCAGGATCAGGAATTCATGCGATTCAAGAATTAAAAGAACAGGCTAAGTCAATGCTTGCAGGTGAAGAGGTTAAGGGTACTATATTACCTGTGAAGAAAGATAAAAAGCATTATCCAATTGCGTTTAATGTACTGCCACAAGTAGATATATTCACAGATAATGATTTCACATTTGAAGAAGTAAAAATGATTCAAGAAACGAAGAAAATTTTGGAAGATCCCAATTTAAAAATGGCAGCTACTTGTGTGCGTGTTCCAGTTGTTTCAGGGCATTCAGAATCGGTTTATATTGAACTTGAAAAAGAAGCAACTGTTGCAGAAATAAGAGCAGTACTGCTGGATGCATCAGGTGTTATATTACAAGATAATCCTAGTGAACAGTTGTATCCAATGCCATTATATGCAGAAGGTAAAATAGATACATTTGTCGGGAGAATTAGAAAAGACCCTGATACACCAAAAGGTTTCCATCTTTGGATCGTTTCCGATAATTTATTAAAAGGGGCCGCTTGGAACTCAGTTCAAATTGCAGAAACGTTGGTGGAAGAGGGAATCATTTAGTATTAAGAAAACTAGGAAACTGTTAATGATTACAGTTTCCTAGTTTTTATTTTATCCCAGCCACATTTGATTTGAATGACAGTAAAAAACATCAAGAATGATTAAATTTCATTTGGTATGATATGGATATATTCAATGTGAGGGGGAAATGTGATGTATGAAGTAAAGGGGTATTTTTCATCATTAAAAGGAAGTCATTATGATATCGGAAAGCAACAAGGAGAGTTTGTGAAAAATCATTCGTATCTCATCCCACAATTTATACAATTAAATCATTTAGTATCAGAAAACTTTTGGGCAGAATCTAGAAATATATTAAATCAATATTGTCCTGGAGTTAATGAAGAAATTGAAGGTTTTTGTGAAGTGTTGAAAATTCCTTCTAAACATATGATGTATTATTATCAAAATTTATTAAAGGCTGGATGTAGTCATTGTGTCCTATTACCTAAAAAGACAGATTCAAAACACACATATGTATTAAGAAATTATGATTTGTCGCCCAAAATAGATGATATGCGTTTTTGCTCAACGCATGTTGAAGGTGCATATGCTCATAGTGGCTTTTCTACTTTTTATTTTGGCCGAACAGAGGGTGTTAATGAGCATGGGTTATCCGTTACATTTTCAGCATGTGGTCAACCGGTAGGAAATATTGCAGGTTTAAGAAAGCCAGTGTTAAGTGGTTTACAATGTTTTACGGTAATTCGAGTAATATTAGAGAAATGTAAAAATGTGCAGGAGGCGAAATCACTTATAGTTGAAATGCCAATTGCAAGTAATATTAATCTAATTGTAGCGGATCCTTTAGACGCAGCAAGAATTGAAATATTTGACGGGTATAAATCCATAACCACAATCAATGAGGAAAACCAAGATTTTATCGTATCAACAAACCATGCGATTAGTTTACCTATTCAAAAATTAAATAGTAGGAGATTAGAACAATCTACAAACAGATATCACACATTGTATGATCATTTAAATCGAAATGAACAAGTGAGTATGGAATCTTTAAAAGGATTAGTAGAAAAAGAATATCCTACTGGGCTGACAGTACATAATTATGAAGAGTGGTTTGGAACTTTGCATTCTGTCTTATTTGATTTACATAATCATACAATGAATATTTGTTTTGGATCTCCACTTTTCAACGACTGGTACTCATTGAAAGTTGGAGAAAGTTTATCTTTTTCTGAGGTGAATGTGAAATTTAAAAATAAAACGTATGCTGACTTTTGGAGAGAAGAGCATAATGAATTGATTCCAAAAGAATAAATGAGATAAAATGGTAATAGTAAGGTGTATATACGGGAGGGAATGCCATTGTTAAAAATTATATTACCGATTGTTCTTATCTTATTTGTTGCCGTTTCAATGTATATTACTTATGAAAAAAGAAAAAAAGCAGGGATAAAAGGATTGAAGAGTGCGTTAACTTCAATTTGTTTCTTTACACTAGCAATCTTGAATTTGTTTGCATATTGGTTTAACTTTGGAGGGATTTTTATTTGGTTCATTTCAATCGTATTATTGCTAGTTGGAGCATATTTCACGAAATATATTCCAATATCTAAAAAGGTACATTGAAATCTATATGAATCTTAATATGATGTTTTATTTTGAAAAGAGATTATTCTACTAGGTCGTTGTGAAGCGATTTTATAGGATAATCTCTTTTGTTCGTTTAGCTTTGTAAAGAACGTACTGTTCTTTTTAGTTGTTCAATAAATTCTCGGGTTGCAGCACACATATATTTATTTTTTCTATAAATAAGCCCAATTTCTATTGTTGGAGTAGGATTTTCTATTTTAATAGCTTGAATGTTTTTATTTTGTAAAAAGTCTATATACGGTTTTGGTAACACTGTAATTCCCATTCCTTTTGAAACCATTTGGATTAAAGATTCCATCGTACTAATTTCTAAAATTGGTTTTGGTATAAAATTGAATTTGTGACAATGAGATGTAATTAGTTCGGTTAAAAAGAAATTTTTAGGTAATAGAATTAAAGGGTAGTTCTGTAATTCAGCAATAGATACATGATTACGTTCAGCTAATTGATGACCGGTTGGTACGACTAATGTAAGTTCGCTTTTATATAGAGGGATAGAAATAATCTCTTTATCTTGCATCGGGAGAAATGTAATGCCAATATCAAGTTCATTTTGTAATAATTTTTCGCGAATATCTCCTGTACGAAGCCCTAATACAGAGAGTTCTATATTGGGATATAATTGATTGAAATTTAAAATAGCGGGTGGTAGTAAATAATTTACGACGGTTAACAATGATCCTATTGTTAAGGAACCTTGCTGTAACCCGTTTAAATCTTGAATAGCAGAACGAGCTTGTTCGACTTCATGAAAAATGGTTTTACTATGTAATAATAAAATCCTTCCGGCGTTAGTTAAAGATATTTTTTTACCAATGCGATCGAAAAGTGGCATTCCAACTTCATGTTCTAATGCACGTATTTGCTGACTTAGAGAAGGCTGTGAAATATTTAATTTCTCAGCTGCTTTTGTGAAATGTAATTCTTTTGTAACAGCTAAAAAATATTCAAGTTGTCGTAATTCGATGGGGATCACCTCAAGTTTAATGATAGGTTATACCTATCATTATTATATAAATAATTGGATTGAACAATGATTTTTCGGGTTTTATAATCAACTATATATAACAGAGATAGTTGTGAAAATAAATCGAGAGAGAAATTCATGTGACACCTTTAAAGGAGGAAATAGAATGAAAAATGAATATCAATTATTATCTTTAAATATAGGGTTACCAAAAGAGGTTACATACGGCGGAAAGGTAATTCATACAGGCATAAATAAAAAACAAGTAAAGGAAGCGGTGTTTTTATCCTTTGTAAAATTTAATGGGGATGGCCAGGCGGATTTAGTGCATCATGGCGGAGTAGATAAAGCGGTGTGCGTATATTCGGGAGAACATTATGGATATTGGGAAAAAGAGTTGAATCAAGATCTTGTATATGGAGCATTCGGAGAAAATATAACAATTAGTGATATGCGTGAAGAGGATGTTTGTATTGGTGATACATTTCAAATTGGAGAAGCAATTGTACAAGTAACGCAGCCAAGGCAACCATGTTTTAAATTAGCTAAGAAATACAATATTCCAAAGTTACCATTATATTTTCAAGAAACAGGATATACAGGGTTTTATTTTCGGGTATTAGAAGAAGGATGGGTATCACCTGTTGATACATTAAAGTTAATAAAGTCTGATCCGAAAGGTGTTACAGTAGCATTTGCTAATCGTATCATGCATAAGGAAAAACAAAATATAGAAGGATTAAAAAGGGTTTTAGATGTTCATGCACTTTCTACAAGTTGGAGACTAACGTTTGAAAAGCGAATGAGGGGAGAAGAAATTAACACGCAGGAGAGACTAGAAGGAAAAAAATAATAAAAAAATATTTTTTATAAATGGTGCATTTCTATTAGTAAAAACGACTTAGAAAGCACTATTTTTATATAATAAACTTATTAATATTCAAAAATCTTAATATTGTTTTATTCGACTTATTTTCAAATAGTCGAAACATAAAATTAATTAGACTATTTTTTTATGTTTTATGTTAGTATATTGATTGGTAAGACCTATTACATTAAGAGCAGGTTATATAACTAAATCTAATTTGATGGAATTAACGTATGGAGGGACTACATGGGGAATGTTGAAAATTTTGAAAAACTTCTTTTAGAAGAACCGAAAAGAGAGCAGTTATTTCCTTTATTTGAAGAAGTGTTTGGGATTTCAATTCAAACATTGAATGATTTTTCAGAGAGAGGTTATTGGGATAATACATACAAAGCTTTATCATTTTTACATGACGACAAAGCGGTTGCAAATGTTGCGGCATTTTCGCTACCATTGCTAGTAAATGGTGAAAGAATAAATGCAGCGGGAATTCAATCGGTAATGACTCACCCTAATTTTCGTAGACAAGGATTCATGACACAATTAATGAATAAAATGATAGAAGAAATCGATAAGAAATGTGAATGTACATTATTGTTTACAGAAAAACCTGAACTATATGAATCATTTGGATTTAAAGTCGTGCAGGAATATTTGATGACTATTCTATATGATAAAAAGAATAATAATGATTCCTTACTTAGAAAGTTAGATTATTATATGGAAGAGGATAGAAAGTTAATACATGAAACTATTGATAGTAGCCAAAGACTTTCAAATAATTTTTCAACATTAAACTTCCATCCTTCGTTTTATTTGAATATGTATGATTCGGAATGGAATGAGAAATTGTATTATTCAGAGAAACTAGATGCTCTAATTGTGTATGAAGTAGATAATAAAAAGTTGAAATTATATGGAGTGTTTGCACCAGTAATTCCAGTTTTAGATGAAATATGCGGGGAAATCGCTGAAAGATTTACAGAAATCGAATTTTACTTCTCACCAGATCAATTAGGGATTGAGGATGTACAATTTACAGAATTACAGTCAAGTAAGTGTTTAATGGTTCGAAGTAATAAAGAGTTAGAATTTAAAGGATTAAAATTCCCAGTGTTAACGGAGTTTTAAATGTTTATATAGATATTTTTGAGGGGGAGTATATAAGTATAAATACTATTTAAATAGGTTTATATATTTGAAGTTTACCTGAAAATATGAATTTGAGAATAAATTTTGTAGTTTAACTCATATAGATAAAAACCGTATTCTTTCAATTTAAGAATACGGTTTTTCTAATTGTGTAATATAAAGCACATTTATTGACCGAAAAGTCATTAATGCGTATCATTTAATAATGTTAAATATTAATTTACATAATATAATAGGAATAAGAAAGAAATTACAAACTATATCACTTAAATAAGGAGGGATATGAATTATTCAGTGGTAATTTCATGGGAAAAGGAGATTATGTATGAAATCATTTCGTAAGTTATTACAGTATTTAAAACCATACATGTTCTTCGCTATAATTGGACCGCTATTTATGGTACTTGAGGTTGCGATGGACTTAATTCAACCGACTATTATGCAACATATTATTGATGTTGGGATAGCAAATCGGGATTTGAATTATGTAATAAAGATGGGGCTTCTTATGATAGGAGCAGCAGCACTCGGTTTAGTTGGAGGACTTGGGTGTATGATGTATTCTACAAAAGCAGCTGTTAATTTCGCTACTGACATACGAAAAGATGTGTTTGCGAAAATAGAAACATTTTCTAGCGAAAATCGTGATTCGTTCGGAACTGGAAAGTTATTAACGATTGTGACAAATGATATTACTTCTATTCAAGCGGCGATGACGATGACATTACGTGTTCTTGTTCGTGGTCCTTTGTTATTTATCGGAAGTATAATAATTGTTTTTGTAACAGCACGCGAGTTATTTCCTATATTACTTGTAGTTGTTCCAATTTTATTACTTGCGATTATATTCATTGCAAGTAAAGCGAGCGGGACGTTCAAAAAAGTGCAAGAAGCATTAGATAAAGTGAATACAAAGCTACAAGAAAATTTATCTGGAGTACGTGTTATTAAAGCGTATGTAAGACAAAAATATGAAATTACTCAGTTTGGAAATGTTAATACAAATTTAACGAAGATAAATATTCGAGCGGTGCAGCTAATTTCCATAATGATGCCAATCATTATGTTAGTTGTAAGCGGCGGGATTGTCGCAACACTATGGATTGGTGGAGAAAAAGTATTTGATGGAACTCTTCAAGTAGGAGCTATATTAGCGTTTATAAACTATTTGAATATTATTTTAATGTCACTTATGTCTATAAGTATGGTATTTATGCAAATCGCGCGAGCATTTCCATCTGCGGATCGTGTACAGCAAGTTTTAAATACTGAGGTTGAAATTACGACCGAAACAAATGCGGTTGTACCTAAGCAAATCGAGGGGCAAATTGACTTTAAAAACGTTAGTTATAGTTACACGAAAAATAATGAATATGTTTTAAAAGATATTTCATTTAACATATGTAAAGGTGAAAAAGTAGGAATTATTGGTTCTACAGGAAGTGGTAAAACTACTTTAGCAAAACTATTACCGCGTTTATACGATGTTGATCAAGGTGAAATATGCATTGATGGAATCAATGTTAGAGCATACGATTTACAAAAACTTCGTGCTTCAATTGGGTTTGTACCTCAAAAGGCATTGTTGTTTTCGGGTAGCATAGAAGAGAACTTACGTTATGGTAAAGAAGATGCAACGAATGACGAACTGGAAGTAGCGGCTTCATCAGCTTGTGCGACTGAGTTTATAAGCAAGTTGGAAGATTCATATCAATATCATTTAACACAAGGTGCGACGAATTTATCAGGTGGACAAAAACAACGTGTTTCAATTGCAAGGGCGCTTGTGAGAAAGCCATCCATTCTTATATTAGATGATTCTACATCAGCAGTTGATGCGAAATCAGAATCTAACATTCAATCGGCATTAAGAACAGAATATAAAGGAACAACAACATTATTAATCGCCTCTAAAATCTCATCTATAATAGATGCTGATAAAATTCTCGTTTTAGATAACGGTGAATTAGTTGGTGATGGTACACATAAAGAACTGTTAGAACAATGTGAGGTATATCAAGAAATTTATCTTTCCCAAGGTGGTAATTTAAATAAAGAAGGTGGGAAAGAACATGCGTAATTTTCAAGGACAATTTGCTAATAAAGGTGGGCGTAACGCGTCTAAGGTGGGTAAAGCTAAAAATACGAAAGGAACTGTAATGAGAGTATGGAACTATATGGGGTACCAAAAGGCTGCTCTTACGTTCGTTATGTTTTTAGTATTTGTTACGACGTTACTTGGGCTGTTAGGTCCGTATTTAATGGGAGTAATTATAGATCAATATATTGTACCGAAAGATTTAAGCGGTACGGCAAGAATGTGTTTGTTACTTATCGCGATTTACGGTGTAACAGTATTGTTAACTTGGTTACAAACATTTGTCATGGTTAATGTTGCATTAAAAACGATACAAAAAATACGACAAGATATTTTTGAGAAAATCCAAACGCTTTCTTTACGGTTCTTTGATGTACGTTCGCAAGGGGATTTAATGAGTCGTGTGACAAATGATATAGATAATTTGAATCAAGCGTTGACACAAAGTGTTGTACAAATTATTTCATCAGCATTAACCTTTATAGGTGTAACGATTGCGATGTTCGCATTAGATTGGATATTAGCGATTGTTACTTTAGTTACAGTACCTATTATGTTTTTCGTTACAAAAAAACTAGTTGCTTATAGTGGTAAAAACTTTGCAAAGCGCCAAAAAGATTTAGGAGAATTAAATGGTTTTATTGAGGAAGCTATAACCGGAGCGGATGTTACAACGTTATACGGGAAAGAAAAGGAAACCGTACAAAATTTCGATAAAATTAATGAACAGCTAAGAATTTCAGCTACGAAGGCGGATACATTTTCAGCTTTTATTTTTCCGAGTATGAACTTTATTAATAACTTAGGTATGGGACTTGTAATTGGGACTGGATCAATTATGGTTTTAAATGGAATGACAACAGTAGGTGTCATTGCGGCTTTTATTAATTATTCCCGTCAATTCTCAAGACCACTCAGTCAATTCGCAACTTTAATGAACACGATTCAAGCGGCAGTTGCTGGTGGAGAGCGTGTCTTTGAAATTATGGATGAAGTACCGGAAATTCAAAATAAAAAAGATGCGTTCGTTGTACAAAATTTACAAGGGCATGTTGCACTTGAGAATGTTTCATTTGGTTATGAGGGAAATAAAACGATTTTAAAAGAAGTGAGTCTTAAGGCGCAGCCAGGGGAGACAATTGCTTTAGTTGGTCCCACTGGATCGGGCAAAACAACAATTATTAATTTGTTAACTCGTTTTTACGATATACAGCAAGGGAAAATTCATATCGATGGAAAAAGTATAAAAGATTATGAAATGAATTCGTTGCGAAGTAAAATAGGAGTAGTTTTACAAGATACGTATTTATTTGCTGGGACGATTATGGAAAATATCCGTTATGGTCGACTAGATGCAAGTGATGAAGAGGTAATCAGTGCAGCTAAGGCAGCATCTGCACATTCTTTTATAAGGCATTTACCGAATCAATATGAAACAAAAATTGCTTCAGAAGGATCGAATTTAAGTCAAGGGCAAAAACAACTTCTTGCGATTGCACGAGCAATTTTAGCAGATGCAGATATACTAATTCTTGATGAAGCAACATCTAATATTGATACAAGAACAGAATTACAAATTCAAGAAGGACTAAATCATTTAATGAAAGGTCGAACAAGTTTTGTAATCGCTCATCGACTGAAAACGATTGAAAAAGCAGATCAAATCCTTGTTATAAAAGATGGAAGTATTTTTGAAAGAGGGAATCACGAATCTCTTATGGAAGATAGAGGGTTTTACTTTGATCTGTATACGAGTCAGTTCAAAATCTAATAAAAACTTTAATATGGTGCGGTTTCTCCAGGAAGGAGAAACCGCATTTTTATATTTGTAAACATTATTATCCAAATAGTTGTTCACTAAATTTTTGAACTGCGTATTCTTGCATCCAAGGTAAAACATGCGTAAGGTTATGAAAACACCTTTATGATTCAATCGTTCACTTGTAATTTTTGGATTTTAAAATTATTCCAAAAGTGTTGCGTGATTATGACGTAAACTATGAAATTGAATTTTTTAAATTCAGATTTTATTAAATAAGCCTTAAAAATATCATGAAATTCCCTGCGGCAACCTCATGTAGCTTTTTGATGCTAACAACTAAATCACAGTCCGTAATACGCTTGACCAAGTATTGCTTTATCAGTGGGTGTTATAATTTTCTGTTATTATAATGCTTCAATTGTTTTTTCAACAATTGAGACTAATCGTTTGGAAATCGAATTTTTTTTATTTAATAGTGAAATAATTGAACTTTGATTATACAACGGCAGTGGAATAAATAGAGAGAATGAAGACAACCTTAATGATTATTTCACTTTATATTTATATATAATAATATTTTTGTAAATAATACAATTTGAATTTTATCAAAAAAAGACACTGTTTCCAGTGCCTCAACTTACTACGAGAGTTTTATGAGGAAACTTAAATAGGTGAATTTAAGTTTCTCTATAATATATGAAACTACAATTAGAAAATCACTTGTTTTTTAAAGGAGTTAATGGGTAATTGTACGTGCTAAAATCTTTATTAAAAATATCTTGTGCTAATTGGATAGTTTCATGATCATAAAAACTATCGTATGTTGGGAGGCGTGGGAATAAAGGATCGGTAATATCAGCATCTGCAAAATCACCTCTAAAAATCGCCCTGTCCTTTTGATGATGCCATGATTTGGTTAGTATGTGTAAAGGAGAAGTTTTTAATTGATATGTTTGTTCTAAGTGCGCAATTTCAGTAGAGAAATTTTCAAGGTAGATATACTTTGTAACAAACTCTTCCTCACCTGGTTCATATTGCTGCATTAAATGTGGATCTACTTGTTCTAAATCTATCATTTGCTCTTTTAAGTAGTAGAGAAAGATTTTAAATGAAATAGGCTTATTACAAAATTCATTACCATAATAAAAATTCCGAATAGGATTCCATGCTGGGTTTACTATGTGAGGGGGGGCAATTAGTGAGAAGAATGAACTTACAGCTCTTGTATAGGGGTTTCTCACTAATTTATAGGAATCTTTTCCGTTGGTATATAAAGCCGCAGCTAGTTCAATAAAGTAGTCCGAGGAATTTTTGTATATTTTATTTTCATAATTATGGATGAAAGAATCGTATTTTATGGCTTCTTTAAATAAATTTATTTGATAAAAAAACCAATGTGCAAGAGAGGTACAGCCACTTTTTTGACTCCAAAATAAAATCAAAGGGAAGTTAGAATTAAAGAGGGGAACGCGTCCGTATTTAATAATATTTGAAAAAGACATAGTTAGCCTCCATTCAGTTATGTCAATTATTTTTAATTTATGAATAAACAACTCGGCATATGAACAAGAAAAGAGAAATAGAATAGATAATTTAAAACAATATAACTTTGAAATGGCAGCGTTATTTTATAGAAATGTGAAAAGAGTACACAAAATATGTGTACTCATAACAATCTAAATTATTTTAAGGACCATGATATATCATCAAGGGCTTTATAAATATAACTGTACATGCGGTAAAAGAGATATTTTGGATTGTATTTTTGTTTCCAGTTTATAATAATCACCTCTCATGCAAATAGCTTAATTATATTATATAGTTATTAATTCGAATGTTAAGAAAAAATGATGTGAATTAAGGTGAATTTAAACAAAATAGTTAATTTATAAAAAGTAGTTAGCTTTCGCTAACTGCCCCACTCCCAACTGGAGTTCTAGTTATGTAATTTAGATGAAGATACTACCTAATAGGATTAAGGCTCCTAGCAAAATTAGAGAATCAACTAAAATCAAGAACTGGTTTTTCTGTGGCTTTTTCAATTCTTTTATTAAGCTGAAAACTGCACTTAATCCGAAACAAATGTATAACAAAATTATTATCGTTCCTGACATAATTAACACTCCTAATATATCGATGCTTTAATTATATAACGAAAAAAATATATATGTAAGTTTTTAATAAAATTCTCATTTAAGTAAAAGAAACCCCGATTGTCTGCGGGGTTCCTAAGGGTAATCGTCAACTAATTAACGATATCATGAATTTTTTGGTAAAAACACTGGTAAATACGTTCAAATTAATAAGATTCTCATTTGAAACAAAAACGCTATTTTAATAGTAATTGGGGGGAATAAAAAAGAAATAGAGCTCCATTTGGGACTCTATTTCTTTTTAAAATATGAAAAAACTACAGTCAGACTCAACGTGGTTATGACTAAAGCGACTATAAGTATGACTATCAATACCAATACAGGGTCTTTCATATGTTACCTCCCTTTTTAGTATTATTTAAAACCTAAAGTGTTGCAAACTCTTTTAATCTGACTATACTTTTTGTATTTCTGGCAGTAACCAGCTACTGCGAGTTTATATAGGTCAGCTACTATTAATGCAGCGATAGTAGCTCCTACAAAAGCAGCAACAGCAGAGGCAGCTGCAACTAATCCTTTAAAAGTAAATACAAGTACAATTGGTACGACATGTTGAATGCCATCTGGAGCAACTGTATCAGTTAAAGTATTAAGTGATACAGGTTCATCAGGATTGTTTGCTCCTTCGTAAATGTCCTTCATAACATTTTGTGGTTGTTGTGAAAAAAATGTTTCTAAATTATTAAGTTGTTCTGGAGTAAGTGTAGTTCCTGCTTTTTCTCTATCAAATTTGTATACATCATTTTCAGAGTAAAGGCCATTACGTATAGCTTCTAAACTATTATTAAATTGTTCTTCGGTAATATTGTTAGCGATTTGTTGGAGTTGTTCTTGTGGTGCTTCGGTTATTGTGGCCGCTTTTGTTGGAGCTTCTAAGGGTAGTATGGTAAATAAAATTACCACTAATAGAGATGCTACAAATTTGTTGAAGTTAAAACGTTTTAGATTAAACATGAATATCCCACCTTTTCCTGTATTTTCCTTACAAGTAAATGATAGTATAGAAAATACAATTTTTTCAATATATTTAGAAAAATTGTTATTTATGCCAAGTGAATACCAGTAATTTTGATGGTAATTTATTGATAGAGAGCGAGATTATGATGACATATTAAAAACAATATATAGAATTCAAACTAAATTGCCCATTTGTAGTATTGGAGGATAGCTTCAATTGTATAAAAGATCGACTTACAATAGGCGGCAGTGAAAATAATCCATGAAGTAATGTTTGTAGAACATTTTTTAACAAAATAATCCTTTGAAAAGAAAGCTAGGTTAAAAGAATGGAAGGTAACGTAAAGCTTTTAGGTGATGATGGGATGTTAGGGATGGAGTTCAAGGAAAGAACAATTCGTGTTTATAACACAGAAGACGATGTAATGGAATTACTTTCTACGAGAGTGCAGACTCAAGAAGACATCGATTTTCTTGAATAATGTAAAAAGGAAATGAAGTAAAAGTTCAGCAGAGTAGATCGAACGGAGGGGAACCGTATCGTATGAATCAATCAATTGTCATTTTTCGAAGACATCGATGAGAAGGAGAGATACGAAGACTTGTGATGAAAGAGCTGAAAAACTACAAAGCATTGTGCATCCGGATGAAGAATCAAGAAGAACAGGATCAAGCTGGATGTGTTGTTCTTTTTCCTAAAATGAAAGGTGACGATAAGAATTATGAGATACGTTTTAAACAAATTGAAATATAAAACTTAAGTTGTTTGAGCATGTATTAAATAAAAAGTGCAGGTAATTAACCAGGTTAAAATTATGCAGGAAGTAATTGTGATTAGTTGCTGAAAACCCGCGATGTATGAAATATTAATTTCCCTGCATAAATTAGTTTTCTTTTTGGATTTTATAAAATAAGGTTCTTTTGAGGTGATTTTGTGGAAGTCCATAAAAATAAAAAGAAATTCTCTTTAAACATTTCTTATAGCTAAGAATACTTATGTAAATATGGGAAACAGATTTGATTCTTGGAATGAGGGGATCGATGTGGATATAACACAAAGTATGGCAGAATAGTT
The DNA here is from genome assembly GCF_019656175.1 of Bacillus sp. BML-BC051. Classification (NCBI taxonomy): domain Bacteria; kingdom Bacillati; phylum Bacillota; class Bacilli; order Caryophanales; family Bacillaceae; genus Bacillus; species Bacillus sp. BML-BC051. Next base: position 23,006 of record NZ_BPLI01000023.1, on the reverse strand, counting down.
GTTAATGGGATAGATCTTCCGTTTACTTCAGTTAGGACAACTGCATGGATTAATGGACCTGCGAATGATTTAATTGTTACGACTAGGAAAAGAGTAAATGAGCTTTATCGATTTATGTGGTCACGGGTGCCAGTTATGCTAAAGATGTATTTCCTTCAGGGTGCTGACATGATGAGATTTGCTAGGGTTGCAGGAGTTGATGAAAGTAAAACGGGAGAATATATATATCATTTTATTTGGTGATAAGACAAACTTTAAGTAGCCTAATAGCTGCTTTTTTATTTTACATAGAAAAAGGAAGCATAGGAGGCTCCTTAATTCGAGTCAGAAGTTGTGTAGTTTTTCGTGATAATATCTTTTATGTTGATAATTAAGGATATAAGGAACCCGCCAGTTAGGATACCGTTTAACCAGTAATATGCATTGCCTAATGTAAATTTAATATAGTGCGGTTTCTCTAGAACGGAGAAACCGCATTTTTATGTTTGTAAAGATAATTAGAAATATAAAGTCGGATTTTTTAAGATACACGAATTGCTAGCAAAAACTAGCAACTTCAGTGCCAGATGGAAGAAGTAATTTACGTGGTATTGTAATAATCTCAAGAGCCATCTGAGCTGAATAGAGAAGTATCGGAGTTAATTCTAAAGCGTGAGTTAATAATAATATAAAGCTTGTTAGGATTGCAAAGCTCCCCCAAAAGAAACTTTTTGAAATGTTACGGAAATCTTTTATTAAGGAAAAGAAAGAAACAAATGCTGTAACAAAGAGAATCAAAAATTTATATTTATCAGCCATTAAACCCCTCCTAAAGAACAGTAGCTTATATTATAACGTATTTTTATGTATTATAATAAAAAGATTTCGAAATAAATAGTTTAAATGCGTAAAAACCGCAACTAAAAAATATTAGTTGTGGTTTTTATTTATGAGTCCTTTGTTTTAGAGAATAGATAATCTAGAATTAAAAATTAAAAAATAGATTAGTGCCCTTATTATTGTTTGCTGGAGCTTTACTGGATATTTGGCCGGACAATAAGACGAGCTTTGAATATATTAATAAAAAAGGGGATGTTGAACAATGGCTATATATAGTTTACATGGAGGTCACAATAGTATTGTACAGGGTGCAAATTATGGGAATCGGAAAGAACATATTATGGATCGCCAAGTTAAGGATGCAGTTGTTGCTAAATTAAGAGCATTAGGGCATACAGTTTATGATGATACTGATGAAGTAGGGACAACACAAGCGCAAAATTTAAATAACATTGTATCTAAAACAAACTCACATGATGTAGACTTAGTAGTTTCATTTCATTTAAACTCATATGATACGAATGCTAATGGTGTTGAAGTACTGTATTATGACCAACAAGCTTTATCAGCAAAGATAGCAGCGCAACTTTCAAAAGATATTGGCTGGTCAAATCGTGGTGCAAAGGAACGAAAAGACCTTTATGTGTTATCGAAAACGAAAGCACCTGCAATCTTAATTGAACTTGGATTCATTGATAATGAAGCAGATATGGCAAAATGGAATCCAGATAAGATTGCTAATTCAATAGTGTATGCATTAACTGGGCAATCTGGTGGGACAACTCCGCCATCTAAACAAAATATTATCCAATCCGGCGCTTTCTCACCATATGAAGTTCCTGAAGCTATGCAAGCTTTAAATTCAGTTAAAATGACAGCTAAATTTATTTTACAGCCTGATGGATTAACATATTTTATTTCTGATCCAACATCAGATGATCAATTAAATGGTATGAAAGGCTGGCTTGATCGCAAAGGTTGGTGGTATGAAGTAAAGTAAAGGTTCTAGTTTAGCGGAACAGAATGTTTAAAAATGATAGGACATAAAAAGAGGATTACTTATTATGAGTAATCCTCTTTTTATAATTTTATATCGTATAAATATGATTAGATATAGGAGACTTACGCCTTGAAAATTGATAAGTAATGCATGTAAGTGGGATATTAATTGGGCATCTTAGCAAAATTTTTAAAACATACTTTTAAAAAGAAAAGAAATTTAGAATTCGAATTTAATTGATTACAATTGAAATAGCACTGAAAACTAATAAAACGGCCATAATGATGTTAAATGATTTCGTATGTTTTAATAAAAGTTTTTGGAACATGGAACCAAATAAGCTCCAACTAAATGTACTCATTAACCCGACTACACCTAGAAATAATGAGAAAAGTAGAAAACTTGAATATGAATTATAGTAAGGGAGAATAAAAGTAGATACTACAGTCAGCCCAAATAGTATTCCTTTAGGATTAACAAATTGAAGAAAAATCCCGACTGTAAATAAGTTTTTATTATGTTTTTCATCTGGATCTGTACTCGTTTTACTAGTGAGTATTTTAAAGGCTAAATATAGCATGTATGCTACACCTAAAATTTTTAAAGGGAATTCGATTATGGGTAGGATATTAATTAGTACAATATTAAAGAAGCTACATAATGAAGTGAGGATGAAAAAACCGAAAGCTACTCCAAAGCAAAATTGCATACTCCTTTTTAAACCATGTTGATTGGCATATGTCATAGCTAAAAAATTGTTAGGTCCGGGTGTGAAGCTACTTATAAAAACAAATAATAAAAAAGAAAATATAGGCATTTCAAAACCCCCTAATTAATTAGTGTGTGTTATAATGACCGAAAAGAACAATATAACGTGTGCTTTTTATTATACATAATGGTCGCTATATTGTATATATTTTAGGGGTGTTTCTTATGGAAGAAATTCAACTTATTTTAGCAAAAAATTTAAAAACAATACGTGAAAAAGAGAAAATGAGTTTAGAAAAGGTCTCTCAATTAACAGGTGTGAGTAAAACGATGATTGGACAAATTGAACGAGGAGAGTCAAGCCCAACATTAACAACGATATGGAAAATCGCTAATGGTTTGAAAGTGTCTTTTACTTCTTTAATCAATAATCCGCAACCGGATACAAAAATTGTGTTACGAAATGATGTTCAAGTATTATCAGAAGACAGTGGGAGATATAAAGTGTATCCTTCTTTTCCTTTTCAAGATGATAGGAACTTTGAAATCTATACGGTTGAAATTGAAACAGAAGGGAAATTAATTTCGGAAGGCCATAAAGAAGGGACCGAAGAATTTATTACGGTGTTTGAAGGGGAATTGACAATTGAAATAAATGATTGTCAATATAAATTAAATAGCGGGGATGCAATTCGCTTTAAGGCAGATAGACCACACTTCTATCATAATTCTGGAAGTACGCTAACTCGGTTAAGTATGACCATTTATTATCCAGCTACATAAACTTGCAATTATATCATGTATAAGAGATTATCTTGTATGTTGATTGGGTAACTATTTTATATGTAACTTTTCTTTAACTTTTAAAGGTAAATCGTCTTTTTGAACTTCTTCGTAGGATTTTATCTCTCTATGATTTATCTCTGTATTGTTTTTATCTTTTTGATCGACATAAAGGCGTATGAAGGCATTTTCTTTAAGTGGTTTATTATCGGGTTTTACACTTCCAAACGTAACTGTTTTTTCTACCCCATCCTGATTATAAGTAGATAAAGTATAGAATCGTTGGTTCTTTTTTATCTCACCGTTGTTTGTAATTTGTACATAGTATTGTTCGGTTCCCATTCTATTTATAGTAGGTGATCTTTCACATCCAATAGCAAAACTAGAAAACAGTGTGAGTAATACAGATATAACTAATGATTTTTTCATATAATTCTCTCCTTGTTTGTGTATATAGAAAATTATAGTAAAGAGTTTATTGTGAAAAAATTGATTTTAGTGACATTAATATTACAAAACTGTAAGGAGTAGCTCATTAATGATTTTTAATAAAATAGTTATTTAATAAAAAATCGTGTACAAAAAATGTACACGATTATATACAAATTATGTCTTGAGTGCTCTTTACATTCTATGGTTATGGTATGTAAAACGTGTTACATTGCAATACATTAAAGAGCACTTTTAGAAGTGCTCTCTGACCAAAACTAATATTGAAAAAGAATACCCAACATATTATATGTATGTTTTTTAGATATGTTTAATTTAAAAACAATAGAAACGCTGCGCTTACAGAAATAGTTTGCAACTTAAAGTTACAAAAATAGTATGAACGGGATTGAACACGTTATGTAGAAATGAAAAAAATAAAAAAGAGCACCATGCATAAGTGCTCTTTAAGATAGGAGGTAACACTTTGAGCTGGATAGTTAGGTTAAAAGTATATGATGTAGAAAAGGAATAAGACCTAAATTTTATTATTAACTCAATATAAAAGAGCAATTAGCTTTTGCTAACTGCTCGGCCCAAGGTAATAGACATAGAGTGGGTATTAGTAAAATTGGCTATTCACGATCCGGTTTACAGTGTAACCAAGATTATAAAATGTATTCCCACTTTAAAGACCTTCTTCAAACGACGCTCTTTAAAGAGGGAGTGGAGTAATGAAAAAGAATACTTTTCCTTAAATACAAAATCATATTTTGATTCTCAATAATATATGAGTATTAAGACAAAAACGTGCAATTAAAAGAGCAGCTAGCAAAAGCTAACTGCTCGGCTCTCGACCAAGAAAGCTAGAGTGGGAAGAACTTAAAGCTAACTTTATAAAGTCTTATATAGTATCGGGAAAATTTAGATTTTTATTCGTGTAAAACATAAAAAGAGCCGCTAACAAAAGTTAGCCGCTAAGCCCTCGGGTATGAAGGGAATTTAGAAACTGTATTTTTATTATTAACGGAATGTTGAATTTTATTCGGTTGAGCCTAAAAAAGAACTATATATTAGTGTCCTACAGACCTAGTCTCTTATAGTAACAGTTACTGGCGTTATGTGTAAGAACTACACGTTTATCTTGAAAATAATGATTATTTATTCACATATAAATTCACAATAAAAGCACAATCGCATCAATACGCTCACAGTTAACTACAGTGATATCTCCGCTTTCATCTATAAATGTAGCAAGGCCGGATCTATTATGGAATCCTACAAATATAGAAGCTTTTAATATTGTGCCGTTAACTAACAGCTGTTTTATTTTTTTTCCTAAGTAAAATGTTTCTAAAAGATAGCAAATATTTTTAGAACTCTCTTTTGGGGTTGGGATAAAAGAAATTCGGTTATTTGGAAGAGATGTTAGATTAGGATTGAATACTTTGGGAGTAATAGCATAGTTGATGAAAACTGACATTTTTCCGGCTCCTCTATTTTATAATTTATATTGAAATATGCTGTATGAAATAGGGCTTTTTTCAAAGCCCTATCTTTACTCTACTCAGCTTCAATTCTAAGCGCTTGAATATCACGACAGTCCAAAACAATTATAGAGCCAGGTTCTGTTGTGTTATCTACAAATGTTACACAAAAATTATCTGGATTAAAGTTAGTAAAAATAAGATCCTCTAGTGTTGTTCCTGTAAGGAAAACATCTACTTCTGTACCTAACTGTAATCTTTCTAATTGTTCACATACACATTTTGTATGCTCAGCCATATAAAAACCTCCTTTCCTCGATTTACTATTAATATATGTATAAATTAAATAGAACGATTGGAGTAATAGCTTAATAATACTAATTATTTTGCTAGTTAATATGTTTATAAAATAATCCTTTTAATAGAAAGCGAGGTTTTGAAAATAGAAGATAACGTAAAGCTTTTAGGTGATGATGGGATGTTAGGGATGGAGTTTAAGGAAAGAACGATTCGTGTTTATAACACAGAAGGCGATGTGATGGAATTACTTTCTACGAGAGTGCAGACTCAAGAAGTCATCGATTTTCTTGAAGAATGTAAAAAGGAAATGAAGTAAAAGTTCAAGAAAGTAGATCGAACGGAGGGGAACCGTATCATATGAATCAATTGTCATTTTTTGAAGACATCGATGAAAAGGAGATGCGAAGACTTGTGGTGAAGGAGCTGAAAAACTACAAAGCATTGTGCGTCCGGATGAAAAATCAAGAAGAACAGGCTCAAGCTGGGGGCATTGTTTTTTTTCCTAAAATGAAAGGTGACGATAAGAATCATGAGATACGTTTTAAACAAATTGAACGGACGTTGAAACATGCCCTTGATAATGATCAGCGGCAGATTATTGAGTTGAAATATTTAGGGAATGAGAAAGTGAAAGATTCCTATGTTTATAACGAATTGATGATGAGGCGTGATAATTTTTATGAGAATAAAAAAAGTGCTATTTGGTTGATAGCTATGGCTTTGGGGATTATATAATCTATTAAATCATAGATTGTAATTAGTTAGGTAAGAAGGGGCAACTTCTTACCTTTATTTTTGATATAATCATATTGAGTTATACATATAATTGAAAAGGAGAAAATATGAATGAATTACAGTGACATTAAGTTTGAACAAGATTCAAGTGGATTTACAACTTCAATTGAATCGTTAACGAAAAAAGATACTGAAATTAGTAATAAATTAAATACAGTTGAGTCTACTGTGGAAGGTACGAAAAAGACGATATCTGATGTACAGCAAACAACTAATGATTTAAAGAAAAAAACTACTGAAATAGAAGAGAAGGCTGGAAAAATCACCGAAAAATTTACAAGTTTAGAGACAAGAGAAGTTAATGTTCGAAACTATGTAATTAACTCTGATTTTTCGAATGGTACAAATTCTTGGATTGGAATTACTAATACAACTCTTTTTAAATTTATAGATGTGAATATCTGGGAAGTACCAGCTATTAAGAATGGTTTACAAATAACAAGTAATAAAGCTTTTATTTATCAAAAGTTACCCGTAGACGTGTTTAAAAAGAAGAAGGGGATAGCTTCTTGTTATATAAATGTATCAAGTTTTACAACTGGTACAGATTATCCACGTTTATATATGAGGTTCACCTATGACCAAAACGGAACAGAAAAGCAATATTATGCCATTTTAAGACAACAAGAAGTAACCAATGGATGGATTAGGATTTCTATACCATTCGATACAACTATATATACAGGTGAATTAAAAGAAGTACGTGTAAATATAGCTACCGCTGACATAACTACTATCGATGCAACGTTCACTGGAATAATGGTTACATTCGGTGACTTAATTGAATCTTGGAATCTCGCTCCAGAAGATGGAGTAACACAAGGTACTTTTCAATCTAAAACAACCGATATTGAAAAAAGTGTGGATGGTGTAAAAACCACTGTAACAAATGTCCAAAATAGCCAAGCTGGATTTGAAAAACGCATGAGCAATGCGGAGCAAACAGCAGATGGGTTATCTTCCACAGTTAGTAATTTAAACAATGTAGTATCAGATCAAGGAAAGAAACTAACTGAAGCAAATACAAAACTTGAACAACAAGCAACCGCAATCGGAGCAAAAGTTGAGCTTAAACAAGTAGAGGATTATGTTGCTGGGTTTAAGATTCCTGAGTTAAAACAAACAGTGAATCAAAATAAACAAGATTTATTAGATGAATTAGCCAATAAGCTTGCAACTGAACAATTTAACCAGAAGATGACTCTGATTGATAACCGTTTCACTATTAATGAACAGGGTATCAATGCCGCAGCAAAAAAGACAGAAGTATATACAAAGACACAAGCAGATGGACAATTTGCTACAGATTCTTATGTAAGAGATGTGGAGTCACGCCTCCAGTTAACAGAAAAGGGCGTTAGTATATCTGTAAAAGAAAACGATGTAATAGCAGCCATTAACATGAGTAAAGAAAACATTAAGTTTAAATGCTGCACGAATAGATTTAATCGGTAAAGTTAACGCTGAGTGGATTAAAGCGGGATTGCTAACTGGTTGCCAAATTAGAACGTCAAATAACAATAACTATGTTAGTTTAGACGACCAATTTATACGCCTATATGAAAGTGGAATTGCTAGAGCTTTTCTGGGGCATTACAGAAGAGCAGATGGTGCAGTGCAACCGACTTTCATCTTAGGGTCAGATGAAAAGACTAATGCTCCTGCAGGCACGTTATTTATGTCTCAAGCAGGTGCAGGATGGTCTGGGGCTTATGCGAACATTGGGATTAGCGATGGCATAGAAAATGGTGAAATCAAAAAATCTGTGTATTGGGAATTGCAAAGAAACGGATTAAGTGTTCTGAACGCTAATGATTACCATGTTTTTTATGCAGGAAATGGGAGTTGGTATTTTAGACGAGGAAAAACTGGATTATATCAAACTTCGTTAGTCGTTGAAGATAATAGTACAGATTCTGATTTAAGATTACCTAATATCACTTTACGTAATAGCCGTGCAGCAGGATATACAGGAATTATCCAACTAAAATCCGCTGTTACTCAAAATGGTTGGGGTGCTATTCAAGGGAATTTTATGACTCCTTCACTACGGGAATATAAATCCAATATTCGTGATATTTCTTTTTCCGCCTTAGAAAAAATTAGAAATCTTAGAATCAGACAGTTTAATTATAAGAATGCTGTAAACGAACTTTACCGGATGAGAGAAGAGAAAGCTCCTAACGATCCACCCTTAACAACACAAGATATTAAAACATACTACGGTTTAATCGTAGATGAATGTGATGAAATGTTTGTGGATGAAAGTGGGAAAGGAATTCACTTGTATTCATACGCATCACTTACAATCAAAGCCTTACAGGAACTTGAAGAAAACCAAAATGTGAAAATACAAGAAATGGAGAGAAAGCATAATGAAGAAATTACATTAATAAACAACAAACTAGCATCATTAGAAAACTTAGTTCGAAAATTAATAAATGAGAAATCAGAGCAGCCGTAAGCTGGTCTTTTTTTATTGCTTAAAAAGGAGATGAAAAGATGGATCGTATTGATGTATTACTGAAAGCATTTATAGCTACGTTTGGTGGCCTCTGTGGTTATTTTTTGGGGGGATGGGATACAACATTGAAAGTTCTCGTTATCATGGCAATCATCGACTATCTCACTGGTGTATTCGCAGCAGGGGTTAATGGGGAGTTGAAAAGTAAAGTTGGTTTTAAAGGCATCGCCAAAAAGGTGGTGCTTTTTCTTTTGGTAGCAGCAGCTACTCAAGCCGATGCAATTATGGGAACAAACAGTGCAATTCGTGAAGCAACGATTTTCTTTTTCATCGGGAATGAATTGCTTTCATTATTAGAAAATGCTGGTCGTATTGGAATCCCTTTACCGTCAGCTTTAACTAATGCGGTTGAGATTTTAGGAGGGAAACAAAAACAAGCAGATAAAAAAGGAGCGAATCAATAATGGGACAAATCGTAGATATTTCAAAGTGGAACGGTAACATTAACTGGCCAGTCGCAAAACAGTACTTGGATTTTGTAATTGCTAGGGTACAAGATGGCTCAAATTACGTTGATCCATTATACAAAGGGTATGTACAAAGTATGAAGCAGCATAACATTCCTTTTGGTAACTATGCATTTTGCCGATTTGTTTCGATTGCTGATGCAAAGAAAGAAGCGCAAGACTTCTGGAACCGCGGTGACAAGAGCGCTACAGTTTGGGTTGCGGATGTAGAAGTGAAAACAATGAATGATATGAGAGCCGGCACCCAAGCTTTTATTGATGAACTATACCGCTTAGGAGCTAAGAAAGTCGGTTTATATGTTGGCCATCATATGTATGCGCCTTTCGATACGGCAAATGTAAAATGTGATTTTGTATGGATTCCGCGGTATGGCGGTAATAAACCAGCGTATCCTTGTGATATTTGGCAGTACACGGAAACAGGCAATGTACCTGGTATTGGCAAGTGTGACCTTAATTCACTTATTGGAAGTAAGTCATTATCTTGGTTTACTGGAGCAGCGGAGCAAGTACAAGAAGAGGTACCAAAACAAAATATCATTCAATCAGGAGCTTTTTCACCGTATGAGGTTCAAGATGTTATGCAAGCTTTAACATCTGTTAAAATGACAGCGAACTTTAAATTACAATCTGATGGATTAACATATTTTGTTTCTGAGCCAACATCAGATACACAACTTAATGCAATGAAAGGATACCTTGACCGTAAAGGTTGGTGGTATGAGGTTAAGTAAAATATACTATGTAACAGCTAATGAGGCCTATGTAAACATATATTAATTTAGTAACAGCATGACAAAGAAACCGATTCCCATAAAAGAGTCGGTTTCTTATAATTATTATGTCAACGTTTAATGCTGATATCTATTAAACAATAAACTCTAAATATTCCGGAAAATCAATGCTATTCATATTTTCTATACCACCATTTTCTTCTATGTGAGCATATATTTTGTGAACGCATTTATATAACAAGGAAATATGTTTCTCAGGCATATCATCTAGTAAAATAAATGCTTCCACACGGTTAGTTGCATTCTTTGCAACTTTAAAATTCCATCTACTATAAAGCTCTGGATTTAACATACAAGATTCAGTATCTGGACCAAAACTGTAAATCACATTTTCTTTATCCTCATTTTCTTTTATGATTGCTATTAGTGGATATCTCCCCATTGTTCTCAACACTCCTTAATTAAAAACTTTATCAAGAGGAACTTTTAAATGCTCATCAAAAGGTATCATTGGCTCAGTAGATGCAGGTTTAGAATTTACGATTGATGCGAAAGTAACTGTCTACACAAAAGCAAAGGGAAAACATACTATGTAACAACTAATGAAGCCTATGTACATGTGAAGTAGGAAGAGAGTCTGCTTATATTGAGCAGACTCTCTCTTTGTTTAAAAAGATTAAATATAATAATCAGGATTTTCAACCATTTTATTTATAAATTCCTCTAAAGAATCCGCTATTTTTGTAGAACTCGAGTAAATAGGACATTGGCCTAATTCATTTTCTTCTTTGAATTTAATTGTTAAAAAATTTAATTCTGTTACTTCAAAGAACACCAGCGATTCTTCATCATCAACACCATCTATATTGGGGTTGTATTCATAAATATCTTCCCTTAAACGAAAATCAGAAACCGAAAATGGGTCCATAAATCTATTAAAAAAGAACCTATCTGATGCTTCTAAAAAACCATAACCAATTTCCTTGTAAAAATCTTTTAATTCTTTAGGGAATTTCATTTTTAACAACTCTTCTGCCTCTTCTATTTCCTCACTTTTTAAAGGATAGAAAATAGGTGTTTGGTCAGATTTTACACTTTCATTAGCTACAACATACTTTTTCAAAAAATCAAACATAGCTTTCGTTACCTCCGTTAATTACTTTTTAAAAATTTCTCTTGAGATACTGTCCTTAGCGTGTATACCACCTTGATGTTCATCAGGGTATTTAGCTGGGTGCATATTCCACCATTCATGTTCTCCGCCATGTGCATTTTCAATAAAATGATGTGCATCAAATGGCTTATCAATTCTCCGTGATACTTTACCTCTTCTCGAAATAACTTCCTCCGTATATGTAGGCCATGTTTGGCCTGTTTCTTTTTCCCATTCAGCTATCAGCTTATTTTTTATAGTATTGAACTCAGCCCTTCTTTGATCTACTTCTTCTTTGCTTAATCGTTCATAAGCATTCTTTTCTAAAGCTTCCTGAAGCAATTCTCTTTGATTTTCAGGAATTTTTCTGTTTGTTATTTCTTCTACTTGGCTAAGATATTCTTGGAATCTAGGTGTATTTAAATTACCAGAGTCAGCAAACATAAATGTATTACGTGCTTCTTCTAAAGAATTAAAAGAAGTTTTTGGAATATCTCTAAACTCACTAACGCTAGCATATGCAAAGCGATCTCCCATTTGCAATTTATTTGTAAAATGCGAAATACCTTCTGAGAATTTTGCTACACTCGCACCCTTTGCGAGTGTAGTGACTTTGCTTATTCCTTTATCACCAATAAGTCCTAAACCAACTTGAGTTAAAGCATAACTTCCCCATTTTGCACGACTTTCTGCGTCACCATTTATTACATCATTAATAAATGAATCTGACAATACATTATACATGGTACTAAGGGTATCAATAGGGTGCAGGGCGGCATTCCCCATGTTTTCCCACGTCTCCCATTTACCAAGTGCCTTAAAGCCTTCTACTGTATCTTCAACAGCTAGTCCCGTACCTTCTACAATACCGTCCCAAACCTTTTCTATTGTAGATTTTTCAGGGGGTTTACCACACATTGCACCTTCTTCCATTGTAACATCTTGATTATCTGTGTTGCGGAATTTTTCGGCAATTCGTTTTAAATCTTCTTCTACTTGTATAATTGAATTGATAGATGTAAAAGCTTTTGGTCTCGCATCATTGAACATTTGAACGAATTGTTGATTAGAGGCACCAACCCATTGAAAACACAATTGATCTATTTCGTTACATAAATTATTATGTATAGATTCTAATGCGATTCTGGTATTATTTGCGCGATTAGCCACTTCTTCTAGCATTTCAGGTGTTACTTTGATTTGAACCATTTTTTTTCTCCCTTTCCCAATTAAAATTATGAGATAAAAAGAAAAAAATGTAAACATGGAAATTTTAGATTAGTATAATAATATTTATGTGAAATAAAATCTGCTTAATTGTAAATAAAGCCTATGTGTATGTGAAGTAAAAACTCCGCTCTTAAAAGGGCCGAGTTTTTTTATTACATCCAATATTTATATTATTGTTTATTTAGATATTGGAAGTGTACGAAAATAGGAGGTAACGATGAGTATAGATTTGGCATTAAAAGATTTAATTCCATTTGGAAGTACTACGGGCACAGTTGAGCATTATTAATAAGAGCCCAATAAAAAATTCTCTTGGATGCAAGAGGATTTTTTTATTGGGAATAGTAAGAGTGAGGGGAGGTGCATTACATATGGGAAAAGGTAGAAGTAATAATGCGGGTAAAAAGCAACCGAATTTCGATGATTCATCTAATTTCGCTAAACAAAGTCAACCAACAGAAAAGAAGAAGAAATAAGAAAAGGAGCTCTCTTGATAAAGAGAGCTCCTTTTTAAGGTATATTGACATTTCAGCATAACATATCGATTGCTCAACAAAATAGTCATAAGTGCAAGGCTTAAATTTTTACGGCGAATGGCAGCAAATATAATATTATTGTCCTGCTTTTTCTAATGCTTCTTGACGTTGACTTCATATAAAATGCCAATACTCTATTGTATATAGTGTGATGCTTAATAAATAAATTTTAATTCAAAAGAAATACTATTTCTAAGGTGGTGTGTATATGTTATATGCTTTTCTAGTGATAGCAGGTATACTTTACATTTCGTGGTATGTCTATAAAAGAAGAAAAGACCATCATTTATACCAACTCATTGCTCGTTTTAATAAAGATGAAGAGTTTAAACGTACTTTAGCAATGGGGCTTTATTATCGATTTATGAAGCCGTTAGAAAATGAAAAGTGTTCATCAGTATTCATCCGTCAAACACCATTAGAATTTGAAGCTTTTGTTGCTGATGTAATTGAGAAATATTATGGTGGTTCTGCATTTGTAACGGTAGCTACAGGTGATTATGGTGTAGACTTTGAACATACAGTAAACGGTGACCTTTATCTGGGGCAGGTGAAGTGTTTATGTAGCGATATGTCCTATAAAGCAATTGCCCTGGTGCATAGTAATATTGCCAAAAGAGAGGCAAAAGGTGGTTATGTAGTATCAACAGGTGGTTTTTCAAAAAATGCAAAAAAATATGGTGAAGAATTGAATATACAACTAATCGATGGATCAAGATTGGCTGAAATGTATATGGAATCTATTGAGGGCCAACCGTTACCTCAATATGCGCTAAACCCTGCTAGTAATTAATTAGCAGGGTCTTTTTCTTGTACTTCGTATAAATCATCTACCCTACAATCGAATATTTGAGCTAACTCAAATGCTTTGTCTACTGGTGGATAAGATTTACCCGTTACATAATTACTCATTTGATTCTGGCTTATATTTAATCGTTGAGCAATCCACTTTCCTTTTAATCCACTATGTTTTAATAATTCTCCAATATTACTCTTCAAAATAATCATTATCATCACCTGTTGAATTATTCCATATTGTAAAGGGAATTACCTTCAAAATATAATTTGTAAAAAAATCATAATTAAATTTGTATAGACAGGCAAACTCCTTCTTTCTGGGTCATATACCTATATCAAGACCACGAGGAATACCAAGTGGAATCAGGGACACCAAGAAGGGAGAGTACGTATATGCGTTGGCAATATTCACACTTAAACGAAACACCTTACCTGTATCCATCAAAAGAATTAAGAAGTATGTATAAAGCTTCTAATGGTAAAAAAGAAACGAATGCAATTGTGGATCACATGGCAAGACATGAGGTTTTTGATAATCGTGAGTACAAAGGCTATTACCGTTTATCAAACGATATAATGGATGATTTATATGAAGACGAGGATGAAGTGCTGGAGTGGGGAGATGTCATTAATGAGTATCAACCGGTTATGACACCGAAGGGATTACTACTCATTCGAAAAGAGGGATTCAAATGACAATCGTAGGTGAAGCGGTAGTGGTATGGACGGCAACTGGCTTGTCAGTGATTACGATGAAGGTTGCAGAGAAAATGGGGCAGAGTGTTCCACATTGGCTTCCACGTATGACCATGTACACAACGCTCACAGGCTCGTTCTTGTATCTTCTACGTTATGTGCTTTTCACGTTTCTATAAGGGAATACCAACATGGAATTGCGGGACATTTACTGGTCGTTAACATAGAGCAAGTACGGGAGTCTTCCAAAAACAAGGGATATATACCCTTATAAAGGGTATATGGGGAGTGGAGAAAATGATTGAATTATTACTCGTTCCAGTTGCAGGTTTAACAGTGGCATTATTCGGTGAAAAGTTCAAAAGAAAAAATGATGATAAGCGAAAGATACAGGTGTTTTTTGAGGTAGCTGGTATCGCGATCAAAAGAAATAATGAAGAAAAATTACAATATCCAAAGTTCCGAAAACAAATTGATGATGATCGTAGTATGACTTATGTATATACCTTATCGCTTGGTATGCCGAGTAAAATCGTACAGAGGGTTGAGGACGTTGTTTCTGAAGGATTAAATAAACCAGTACGTATTCAATACGATAATTATAAATTGAATATCCGTGTATTCCGTAGAGAAATACCGAAGAACTGGTCTTGGTCAATGGATTTAGTAACGAAAGGGAAATGGCGTATTCCAGTTGGCCAGAGTTTAGAAACCATTGTTTACCACGATTTTGATGAAACACCACATATGGCTGTAGGTGGATTAATTCGTATGGGGAAAACAGTCTTCCTTAAAAATATGTTTGCTTCTTTATCATTAGCAAATCCAAATCATGCACATTTCTATTTAATTGATTTAAAAGAAGAAGGACTCGAATTTAGCGAATATAAAAAGCTGAAACAAGTTGAACAAATCGCTGAAACATCAGAACAAGCGCATGGCATGCTGTTAAAAGTAATGGAGAAAATGCATGAGCGAGGAAAGTACATGAAAGAACGTGGTATCAAGAATATTGTTCATACGAAGGAAAAGGACCGGTATTTCATAGTAGTGGATGAAGGAGCGGTACTCGCACCTGCAAAAGGATTACCGAGAGCTCATAATAAAATGCTGGAAGAGTGCCAATACATGCTTAGTCACATTGCGCGTGTCGGAGGGGCACTTGGGTTTCGTATTGTCTTCTGTACACAATATCCGACAGGAGATACATTGCCGAGGGTAGTCAAACAGATGGCGAATGCAAAACTAGGTTTCCGTTTACCGACTCGTACCGCATCAGAGGTTGTAATTGATCAGTCCGGATTAGAACAACTACCATCTATTCCAGGAAGAGCTATATATATGAAGGAAAGCTTCACCGTACTGCAAGTGCCGTATATTGATGACAAGGTCACGTGGAAACATCTAAAAGAATATGAGGTGGAAAAACATGAACATCCAGAGCCACATGAAAATCAACCGTCAGATGGCGATACTTGCGACGATTAGAAAGCTTCAGTTTGCAACGAGAAGACATTTAATGAGTGTGCATGATATGGGTGGTATACGTAATGCAAACCGTATTTTGGGAGATTTAAAACCATACGTGAGTAAAACCATGCAAAATAAAGAGTATGTGTATTATCTCAATAAAGAAGGGCATGCCATGTTTGGTGATGATGGTAAGGTTGTATCGAGAGGGAAACTAGCTCATGCACTATTACGGAATGAAGCATGGTTACATTTATTTTGTCCGGACGATTGGCAGATTGAAACGGATATACGTTATATAAAGAATAAGGAGAAAAAGAAAATAGTACCTGATGTGAAGTTTCGGGATGAAGAAAATATACTCCATGCAGTCGAAGTAGATCGGTCACAGAAAATGAAAGTGAATGATGAGAAGTTAAAAAAATATGAAGAGTTTACGCAAATTTATAAACTGAAGTATAACGGAAAAGTACCAGTTATTCATTTTTTTACAGTGACAAAATACAGAGAGAAGAAATTAGAAGAGTTAGCAGCTAAGTATGACGCGTTTGTGAAGGTGTATGGGATTAGAATTATATAAGAGCAAATTAAAAAGAAACAGTACTTCTGTGATGATATATATCGTTACAACTCTTTAGAAAACAGTTCTAGTTCATCAAAAATCGATAATTTCATATCAAAAACGCCATCCTTTCCTATGATTCTACATAAAGCATAGCGTATTTTTTCATTTTATGGGGTATTTTGTTTTGTTAGCTTGATAGCGATGGGGTGGGCTCCCTTTTTAGCTTAAGGGTAATTTATGTCGCATTTGCAATTATTCATGACATAATGCAAATGATTGTTTACATTTTGTTAGTAATCATTTACAATTACAGTAATTGTAAATGAGGAAAGGGAAATTATGATGCTAGAAAACAGAGTTAGAGAATTACGAGCACGATTTAGATGGACTCAGCAAGACTTGGCTGATGCAATTGGGGTCACAAGGCAGACAATTGGATTAATAGAAAAAGGTGATTATTCTCCATCTGTCACTATGGCGTTAAAAATAGCTGCTGTATTTCAAGTTACCGTAGAAGAGGTTTTTTATTTAAAGGGAGAGGAACGATTATGATAAAACAGGTTTTAAGGTCTCCACTTATAGGGGCCAGTATATTTGTGTTGATTATTGCATTTTTACTGTTTTCTCTTATGAATACACAAGTCATTTTAGCTAAGTTATGTTTCGGGATTTTAGTGACGGTTACTTTTTTATGGCTCATTCTCACAAGGATTTATAACCGAAAGAATCCTCATGATAAGATTAGGTTATTTGGTTTTATACCATCTGAATTTCGTGAAATAGATGAAGGGCAGCAGTGGGTAACCTATAAGTCTTGCCGAAATGTGTATATTTACTATAGCATTGCGCTTCCAGTAACGGCAGGGATTTGCTTCCTCTTTTCTCAACATAATTTTGTTCCGTTATTGTGCATTGGTTTACTAGGTGCAGGTCAATACATTGTCTATTGGTTAACTACTATTCTTATTTTAAATCGTATTTAACAAAGGGGATGAAACAATATGGTGGAGTGGGCTCAAAATGCGGGTGCATTATGGCAATATGTAGTGTTATTTCTTTTAGCTTTTGCCCCATGGATGGATGTATCAATCGTTGTACCACTTGGTATCGCATGGGGGTTACAACCATTTGCAGTAGGAGTAACAGCATTTGCAGGAAATCTTATCTTGGTTCTATTACTCGGTTTTTTCTTTAAACAGTATGCAAAATGGCAAACAGCAAGAAAACTAAAAAAAGGTATAACAACACCTTCTAAAAAAGAAACCCGATCAAGAAAAATATGGGAACGATATGGTATTCCCGGTTTGGCTCTTCTAGCTCCAATTCTCGTAGGAACTGATATTGCAGCCGTATTAGCTTTAACATTTGGATCTAACCGGACACATGTCATAAGTTGGATGACGGTCAGTCTAGCAGTATGGACAGTCATTTTTACAGTTGCTGCGATGTATGGGCTTAGCTTTTTAAATATTATTTAGGACATCATAATGATTTTAGGTAATCTAAAATCGTTCACTACCTAAAAATTATGGAGTAATCGAGTGAGTTCATATAATATCAAGACAAAAGCTCTGACCAAAAACATTTAAACACTCAACTAGCTGTATGATATGGTCATAGTACAGTAGCTCACGAACTTATATGGGTAGAGCCACATTGCTACCAAGCTAATATTTTGAAGCATCCCCAAAACAAAAAAATTGTACATTTTCATCTGAAGATGTCAATTTTCTCGTTTTGGGGTATTTGCTTTTCTTAGGTTGATGGGCATGTGGTACTACCCCACATCCATCAACTTAAGAATTTTATAACACCCTCAAAACAAAAGAATGTACATTTTACCATTTCGGGGTATTTGTTTTTCTTAGCTTGATAGCGATGCGGCGAGCCCCCCTTAAATAGCAAATGAGATGAAAATACTTTATACTTAAAATCTAAATAATATGGAGGTTAAATAAAAATGAAACATACAACATCTTGGATACCTAGAGGCATTATACAGTGGATTTTGACCATCCTAACATTAGTAGTATTCCCTATCATTGGCATAATATCGTACTATATTCTGAATCCAAGTGATATGGATAAATTAATGAGTTCACTCGCTTGGGCTACAGCGTTATTTCCAGTGTCTCTATTAATTGTAACATTGTTCATAATAGTTCTTTTAATACTAGCTTTTTGGAAAAAAGCCAAAATTGCACAGGTGATTTTAGTACCATTGTCACTACTATTAATCTTTCTAACTGTACAGCCAATTACTAGTATGTTGGGCTATGCTAACAGTAAAGACGCTACTGTTTCTCTTAGTTCCCACTTTTTCAACAGCCAAACTATATTAACAAAACCCATGGAGAATGTAGTGTATGGAAAAACTACGGATGGTATTGAATTAAAGATGGATGTGTGGCCAGCTAAAGAGACTTCAAAAAACAAATTAAAGCCTGCTGTTGTACTAGTGCATGGAGGAGGATGGGTATCGGGTGATAAAGGGGAAGCTCCACACTGGAAACAATGGCTAAATGACCTAGGATACACCGTTTTTGACGTACAATATCGTATGCCCCCACAAGCAGGATGGAAAGATGAAGTAGCAGATATCAAATCTGCACTAGGATGGGTATTACAGAATGCAGATACCTATCAGATTGATCCGAATAAAATAAATGTAATGGGGGAATCGGCAGGAGGGAATCTCGCTATGTTGGCTGCTTATAGTATGGGGGAAGAACAGTTACCAGCCTCAACTAATGTTCCAGAAGTACATGTTAACTCTGTCATTAACATGTATGGGCCAGCAGATATGACAATGTTTTATAATGATAATCCGAGCACTAATTATGTACACGGTGTTATGAAAGAGTACATTGGAGGCACTGTTTCACAATTTGCCGAACGATATAAATTACTTTCACCGATCAATTATATTCAAGACAACACACCACCGACCATTACATTATTAGGAACAGGTGACCGTATAGTTCCAGTAGAACAAGGTGAAATGTTAGACAAAGAACTGACTGTGAAAAATGTAGCTCATGAATTCTACCTTCTTCCGGACGTTGACCATGGATTCGATATAAACCCAGGTAGTTTGAGTACTCAGTTTGCAAAAGAGAAGGTTACGATATTTCTTCAAAGATATAATAAATAAACATATAAATTATCCATTTAAAAACAATTAGGTAGACTAAAATTTTTAGTATGCCTAATTGGGGTACTGACGCATCGCTATCAAGCTAAGATTTTGCACTATCCATAAAGCGAAAAAGACGTTATCCTTTCTGTAGAATTATAGGAAAGGATGGCGTTTTTTTATGGGTCTTTCGATTCTTGACGAACTTCAACCGATTGCTGAAGAATTACAACGACATATGTCTCCTCATGTTCTAGAACACCTAGCTAAAGAAAAAGGATTCGTTCAGCGAAAGAGTAAATATCAAGCAAAGGAGTTAGTTGCTTTATGTGTATGGCTTAGCCAACATGTTGCAAGTACATCACTCACACAATTATGTAGCCATCTTGAAGTATCTACGGGGGTTCTTATCAGCCCTGAAGGACTTAATAAACGATTTAATGCTTCCGCAGTACAGTTGCTAGAACAAGTTCTAGCTAATCTTCTAACTCAAAGAATTTATTCAACAAAAGAAATAATTCATCAATATACCACGAGTTTTAAACACATTCGGATTCTAGATTCTACAACATTTCAGCTTCCAGATAAGTTTTCTTCACAATATCAAGGTTCAGGTGGAAGTAGCCATACCGCAGGAGTCAAAATTCAATTAGAATATGACCTATTGAGTGGGAAGTTCCTGCACGTTTATGTAGGCGAAGGAAGAGAAAATGATAAAACCTTTGGTTCAACAAGCCTACAAACCATTCGACCCAAAGACTTGTATATAAGAGATTTAGGCTATTCATTCGACCCAAAGACTTGTATATAAGAGATTTAGGCTATTTCGACCTACATGACTTACAGAAGATCCATGATAAAGGAGCTTATTATGTCTCACGCTTGAAATTAAATTCTCGAATCTATCGTAAGAATGATAAGCCAGAGTATTTTCGAAATGGGACCGTCAAGAAAGGGACACTCTATATTCAGTTAGATATGGAAGAACTCATGAATCAATTGTCCCCTGGCCAAACAATGGAGATTTCAGAGGCATACATTGGACAGTATCAAAAATTACCAGCTCGTGTTATTATTCATCGATTAACAAAAGAACAAACAGAGAAAAGGTTGAAGGAACAAGCCAAAAAAGAAAAGAAGAAAGGTATTACCTACAAAGAACGAAGTAAAAGGTTGAGTGGAATCAACGTGTATATTACGAATCTTTCTACAGAAAATGTTCCAACGGAACATATCCATGACTTGTATTCATTACGCTGGCAAATTGAAATTTTGTTCAAAACATGGAAATCTTTTTTTCAAATTAACAGGTGCAAAGAAATTAAGAAAGAACGCTTAGAATGCCATTTATATGGGCAACTCATTAGTATTTTACTCTGTTCATCGACGATGTTCAAAATGCGTCAGTTACTCTTGGGTAAGAAAAAGAAAGAGTTAAGTGAATACAAATCCATCTATATGATAAAGAATTATTATCTAATGTTTTATGATGGACTACAGAAGGGCATCCATGAATTATTAAAAGTTTTACTGCGTTTGTTTTACCTTTTAGAGAAAAACGGGAGAAAATCTCACCGGTACAAGAAGAAAACAGTCTTTGATATCTTAGGCGTCGTATACGACTTTACTATGTCTCACAATCATGTAGCATAATCAAAAAAGTTGAAACCCGATAGGGTTTATTTAGTATGCAAACCTTTAAAGAACTTACACTGGACCTTTAGAAAAAAGAAAAAAACTCACGTGAAATTAAACTTATATAATCTTAACTTGATGGGCATGGGGTAGTACCAACAAAACACTAATTTTACAGCCTAAGAAAAATTTGAGAAAGAAAAAAATTTCTGTACGTTAAGGAAGCGACTATTATAATTTGTTTCTTTAATTGATGATTTGCGTCATAATGGCAGTGAGAGTGATGTGTAATAGAAGAGATACAATGAAGTTTTTTGTAGAAGAAAAATAAAAAAGTGCTAACAAGTTTGCAAACGAACTTGCTAACACCTATACAGAATAGACATAAATTATCGCTGATATGTCGTCTTTGAAAATAGCTTTAATCAGTTAAATCATGCTTATACGAAATGCTCATAAAAATAGTCTTAATATCAAGAATATAAATCAATGTGTGTTGATAAACCATCTATAAGAGATGGTTTTATTTTTAAAATTCATAAAAAAAGACACTCTTTTGAGTGTCAACATAGTATTGCTCTCGCGTATAGGATTGGAGTATGTTTCTCAAATACGTTTTGAGATGGTTCGCATTTGGGAATCTGTCTTCTTATTCAATGTAACATCGTTAGGAAAAAGTGTAAATTGATAATGTATATACGGAAAATTTAGTATAGATAATTTCTACTATTAATATAGTAGAAATGTTTTTTATTGCTTAATCACTATCGTGTAGTTATTGAAAGGATTTTAGCTTTAATTACGTAATCGTTTCTATTTGACCATTTAAGAATGATTATTATAAAAAAGAACGAATCATTTTTTAATCAATTCGTATAATTGTTAAAGAGGCACCAGTTGAACCACCTCCAACTAAATTAACTACGGATAATAGGCCGAATAGTTGAAGTGAAATTGTATTACCGGCAATAAAGTTGGTTATTAAATTATTATTATAATTTGAAGTTGATATTGCGGGTGAAAAAATAGATCCGAGAAGTGGAGTTGAAGCGTTTAATAGTAGCCTTGTACCAGCAAGTAGTGCAGTTGTCGTATTAACTTGATAGGTTAAATAATATCTCTTAGTAACAGGAACTGTAAATATATCATTTGAAGCGTTCACTGTAAAATTGCCGAGACTTTGGTTATTAGAAAGTGGAATATTAGTTCCACCTAATATGACTGAAATCGGACCACCTATCGTATTATTAGCGAACATAGAGTTTGTTGTGATAATAGGCCCAGTAATGCCTGTGGGTCCAGTAGGACCTGTAAGTCTGTATGGAAGAATAATTTCAAGAGCCAGTGATAATAGTTCTTTTTTTATTTCTTCATTTTTATCTTGAATATAAATCACCTCATTTTTAAATTAGAACGTAACCGATTTAGTATTTTGAAATTGAACTATGATTTTATTATATTAATACTACTAGTTATAGCAACGGTAAAAAGTTTACTATATGTAAAAATCATTTGAGAATGAAAAAGTAGTTATGGAATTCTTCCAAAATGATAGATGTATTATTTTGTTAAGTAGTAAACAAAATGTGGAATGAGGTATTAAATTGAACCGCAATGACAAATTATCGTTGAATAAAGGTATGATAAGACCAGAAAATATTGGACCTACCTTTCCAGCTCTTCCGCCAATTTATATTCCAACGGGAGCAACAGGTCCAACGGGAGCAACAGGAGCAACGGG
>NZ_BPLI01000022.1:0-134 GCF_019656175.1 Bacillus sp. BML-BC051 | reverse complement strand
AGAAAAACAACTTGTATGTAAATCTTCCAGTAAAGAGCAACTATATCCTTTAAGGATATATAAGGAGTGAACCCCTATGCTTGAATTGTTATTAATACCTGCAGTTTCGCTCGGGTACGCTTTGCTAAATGATA
>NZ_BPLI01000021.1:0-9036 GCF_019656175.1 Bacillus sp. BML-BC051 | reverse complement strand
TGGTTGTGTGTTCTGGTGTACTGGTTGTTCTGGTTGTACCTGGTGGTACTGGTGGTTCTGGTCGTACTGGTGGTACTGGTGGTACTGGTGGTACTGGTGGTACTGGTGGTACTGGTGGTACTGGTGGTGCTGGTCGTACTGGTGGTGCTGGTGGTGCTGGTCGTACTGGTGGTGCTACACACATCTGGCAATACACCTAGAAAAGGAAAGTTATGAGCTTCCAATGTGCCAGAAGTGTTTGTTAATGAATCTGCAATAAAAGTTCCATTTATCTGTCCAAATCCTGCTGCACGCCAACTTGCAAATGGTGCTAACACACTACCTTCGATAGATAAATTTTGGTTGAAGGCATTAGTTGCATCTGGAAAATTATATAAAATTTCCTGTGCATCCGTACTAGTAGCTGGTGAACCATTTCTAAAAATAGAATAGCTACCAAAACCAATATTATCTCCCGTAATATTAATTAGGATAGTAGAACCCACTGGTGCAATAATATTGATACCATTTGCTGATTGTAGTGTTAAACCTGTTCCAGCAACATTTGTGCCATCAAAAGTAAAGATGTTGAGAGTAGGATCTAACCCTGTTAATACAATCTGTCCGAAGTTAGTAGTTGCCACTCCTGTTGGGGCTAAAGCGCCCCATGTAGTGGACGCGCATTGTAGGAAATTTGCTTCAGTATTAAAATCGATTAAATCTTGTACGAGTGGTTGACCAGGTACGCCATTGTTATTTGTCATGGTATAAGTAACAACAGTTCCTGTAGAACTAATGACACTATTCCCGCTGAAATTAGTACCGCTTGTTATCACCATTTCCATACCTACAATTAAATCTGCTCTCGTTGTAGATAAAGGTAATGTGTTTCCGATTCCGTAATTTGTAAGTGTGGCTATTCCACCAACCGCTACCCGTCCTTCAGAGTCTACATTACTTTGTGTCTGGTTTCCTATTACAAATACATTAAAATTATTAGCTGTTCCTAAATTTGTAGCCATTTTGTCCCCCCTTTTTAGAACAAAATCATTTAAATGTATCTTTCTATTTTATGAGAAAGATGCAAGGATGACTTAGTCCAAAAAGAAAATAGGCTCAAAATTCCTCCTTATTTAACAGGTAGTATATCTAATAATGGCTGAAGCTGCTGTTTCCAAATCCAATGTGGACTATAACGTCTTCTAACAGCTGCTTTACTAAATAATACTTTATTGCCTTCTACTAGCTTTGCAATTTCAGAAGCATGATCTTGTAAATAAGCAACTTCTGATGGATGATACTTCTCAATAGTATCAAAACCAAAATTTCTTGCGTCCCATCTCATAAAATAAGCTTGTAATTGTTTTCCTAATTCTTCTAAGGCTGGTACGCACTCATTTAATACAATTTGATTACCTCTGCTCGCAGCTTCTAGAACTATTAAACCAAATGATTCAGAATAAGAGGGACAAACAAATATATTGGACAAAGTGAATAAATCCATTACACCTTGTCTTGGAAAACCTTGAGTATAACCAATAGATGAGGTGAATAGCATATCCTCTCGATCTAAACCAAACTTTATTCCGTTGTTATAAATCATTTTTTTGTATCTTTCTGGATTGATGTCGCTACATGGAAAATCACAAAATATAACTTTTACTTCTTTTTCCGTCTTTGTTTTTAAGGCTCCACAAAAAGCTGCAACTTTCTCGAACTTTTTCCCTGTTGTTAACCTTCCAGGATAAATAATAAGATAATCTGCTGAAAAAATGTCAATATGGGATGCTACATGACTCACATCATCAGATAAACACTCTAGTATATCTAAGCTATTATTAATAACTTTACAATACCCTTCTGCAATATTATATTGCTTGGATAAAGCGGGTATCCCAGATTGTGTCGGGTAGATATAGATGGTATTAGGCATAGGGGAGTATCTGGCTGAAAATGGATGTTCTGTATGACGAGGTCGAGTAATAGGAGCAGAATGAGTGAAGGCTAAGAATCGAACTTTTGGAAGCTGTTCTTGTGCTTTTCGAATCGCAATATTATGAACTAAATGCCATCCCTGATAGTGTATATCGTGCATCATACAGATATCTATATCTTCTAAGTGCTGTATAAAATCTTTAGCAATTACTTCAGTTTCTTCAAAAAATGTATCATGTATTTTTCCATTTGGAGTAGAGTAATCTTTCCAATGAATCATTTCTCCATTTAATCTGTTTGTGATTTTTATCCATTCGATATTTTCATGGAGAAAAACCCCATACCGTTCCTCCAAATTACAATCTTCAGAGACTAATAATTTTATTTTTAATCCCTCATTTAAAAACATACGTAAATGCTCCGCGACAACATTCACTAATGAGTAGGTGGAGGTTAGTCCGTTAAACATTGTTAAAATGGCTATTTTCATATTCTTTCACTCCTTTTTCTTAGCTATTCCATAATTTATATTCAATTCAACCTATTTCTAAAACTTTATAAGTACGAAACACAGTATTTTTAATAAATTCAGCATTTACTACTGTCAGGTTTAGTACAAGCAACATTTAATATAGTAAGGAAGGAGGTGAGGTTGTACATGGCTACTGCATATGGCGCATTATACGCACCTACGCTTACACAACATGCAACTACAAATGGAGTTGTTTCATTTCAATCTTTATCTGTTCAAAATAGTGGTGTTACAACTCCGAATCCGCAAACAATTGCTGTGACAGGTACTGGCGTATATAAAGTCAAATTTAGTTTAGATTTAACGCTACAAAACTTAGCCTGGAATTTATTTAACACAAGTGCTGAAATTTTTATTGCTGTGAATGGAGTTAAAGAAGCTGAATCAAAAGTAAGCTTAGTAAATGGTCTGTTAGCTTCCACAATGATAACGTCAACGATAGAAATGAATGCTGGAAAATCAATTATTTTAGGGCTAAATGCAGGAGATGCTTTAACTCTTGTATTTGGAACAATTAATGACCCTAACAGTAATTTAAATTATCAACATCCTGTTTTAGAAGTAATCCAAATTGCATAAAGAGCGGTAATATCCGCTCTTTATATTAACAATAATTAATTTTATCCATACATTTGTATGCCTATTAATAATCAGTATGCATAATTAGTCAAAGCAAATGTGTTATACAAAACATAATTTATATGATTATCTGCAAATTCAAGAAGTAAAGGAGTAAATAAAAATGAAAGATGTTTTCACATATATATTCAAACACAATGTTTGGGGAGGAACTGAGTCTGTATCAGGTACAGGTTCGTCTGTGTACGAATCTCAACAACTTATTAACAAACTACCATTATTGTTAAATCTATTCGAAATCAATTCTGTTTTAGATGCTCCATGTGGAGATTTTAATTGGATGAAATATGTTCCACTTCCTTTGACTACTAATTACACAGGTATAGATATTGTGACAGATTTAGTAGAGGAAAATAACAAGATGTTTAAAAAAAATCATATAAAATTCGTAGAAAAGAACATTGTGCAAGACGATCTTCCTTGTGTAGACTTAATACTTTGCAGGGATGCTTTGGTACATTTTACTTTTGAAGATGTATTAAAAGCAATAAAGAATTTTAAACAAAGTGGTTCCACATACTTATTAGTTACGCACTTTCCTACAGTAATAAAAAATGATGAAATTCATACGGGAGATTGGAGACCATTAAACCTTTGCCTTCATCCGTTTTCTTTTCCGGAACCCATTTTAAGTATTAAGGAAACACTAAACATTAAGACAATGTCTTTATGGAAATTATCAGATTTAAATATATGAGTTATTTATAACACTATATAAACAAAAATATAACGGAAAAAGTCGGCAATCTGTTACTTTAAGATTACAAAATATAGGGGGAGAAGTTGGAGCAATTAGCGGTTAAGTATAGTATGTTTGTGAAGGCCTATATAGTAGAAAAAGTAAAAAAGTGCAAACAAACTTGCTAACAACTAAACAAAAAAGATATAAATTTCGCTGATATATCCTTATTAATTATGTGATAATCTAATCAAAGCACATAATTAAACAATTTAAAAATGCGAGTTTACAATTGAAAACCACATCCATGTTTTATTGGGACATACTAATGTTACTTAGTTCCAAGAATAACACT
The DNA here is from genome assembly GCF_019656175.1 of Bacillus sp. BML-BC051. Taxonomy (NCBI): domain Bacteria; kingdom Bacillati; phylum Bacillota; class Bacilli; order Caryophanales; family Bacillaceae; genus Bacillus; species Bacillus sp. BML-BC051. The sequence continues at coordinate 4,917 of NZ_BPLI01000021.1, read as the reverse complement.
TCTTTGATGTCTAAACGTTTCCTTGTAATTCTTAATACAGTCGTTAAATAATTATGGATCTCGTATTTTTCATTCTGTAGTTTATCCAGTATTGTTGTTACTCCTTTTAATAGCAATTCATTTTAATAGCACTTCATTTTAATAGCAATTCATTCGCCTTATACTGGCTTCTGAATATGCAATTTTATTCATTTTCTCCACTTTACTAAAGTACGTTTCTTGCAACTTCCACAATCAAAATGTCCATTTCCTTTAGAAATTCGACGTTTGTAATTACAGTTAGGACACTGGACCTCTTGTTTTTCAAACGCTGCATATATAAATCCTAACGAAAAAAGAAACAATGGAACGGCAAAAAATAACCCAACTATTGTGATACCCAAGATAACAGAAAATAGGATGCCGAAAATTCCGAAAACTAATGAAGCTTTACGGCTAAATTTTTCTTTTGTGGAACTCTTTTTTTGATCCACTTCAATGAAAAACGTATTACCATCTGTCGTTGTTTTTGTCTCCATATTTCTCCTCCTTTATTACTTTAAAATAAGTATATCAGAGTATTCGGAAATGTATCTACAAATAAAAACAGTACATTTATTTTATGTACTGTACAACGTCCTCAATACGGTAGGTTTTATCGACACCGTTTTCTTCAGCTAATTGGTTTAAAGCGTCCAGGATTGACTTTAATGTGTCAAAACGCACAAGACCAACCTCACCATTAACTAGATTACTAATAGTGGCTGGACGAACTTTTGATTCCACTGCTAACTTGTTTTTGGTAATCCCAATTTCCTCCATCGTTTCTCCTAAAGTGAATACCATAGAACTCATGGTAATACCTCCGTTCATTCCGATCATTTATTACTTTTCATTTTACACAATTTACATATCAAAGTAAAACTTTTTTCGGAAGACTATTGACGTATGACTCCTAGAGTTATATATTGTTACTAACAAAGTTTTACTCCTAGAGTCATACTTTTTATATAAATGTGAAGGGTGGAACAGTATAGATGCAAAAAATAAGCGATTACTTCGGTTTAGAAACAAAATCTGATTGTATTTGGTTTTATGGTTTTTATACTGTGGCTTCGGTTTTATTCGTTATTAATATGCTTATAGCTCACGTGCTATAAGCTCTTTCTTTAACTAAATATCGGACAACCTCCAGCCTCGATCCTTATTCGAAAAAACAGATATACACGAGGTCTAGTTTCTTATTGTCTTTTTTAGGTAACTAAGGGAGGATCCACACGAGGAATGACCTAACACTCGTTAAACTTGAACAGGTTAGCTAAGCCAACGTCAGAAAGTTTAGCGTCCTAACGAATAACGTTTCCTTGTTTGCGTTGTTAGGAGTCTAGGCGAGTACGGCCATTAACGGTACGGCGGTTGCTTGGCGTGTTACGGCACGGGTAGCAGCTGATAATGAAAGAATTATAGGTTACGAGTAATGAAGGATACGCCAGTAGTGCATTTCCTTTCCTGGTTCTTTCTGCAGATAGGACAAGCTTTATCTGTAAAAAGTCAGCTGTGTAAGAGATTACAGCGTTTAAACAGGGTGTTACTATACGGATTCCTTAACCCGATAGACCATGATTGACAGAACGTCTACTTTACGACGTTTTTTATTTTTGAAGCGTTGTAAGGTAGTCATTCTCTGCCCTAGCCGTTGTCCTGTACCCTCATCCCATGATTGTCTGCCGAACACAAAAGTCAAGTGTAAAAATAAAGATAAAAACTTATTAAGGCTGGAGGGGGAGGAATTACTCCTCGATGGTCCAGATCTCCTCTATTGGTTTACCCAGTTCCTTACAAATTAGATAGGCTGTATCAAAACGAGGTTTAGTACGATTACGAACAATTGCACTAAGAGTAGAGTCGTCAACTCCAATACGTTTTGCAAAATCACTCTGCTTAATATCAAGCTCTGCAAAGATTACTTTGAGTCTACATTTAAACTTCATATACGTTCACCTCAAAGATTTACTTTCTATATACAAAAATAAACTCCTTTATAAATAGTACAAGCTAGAAAGAAAAAAATTGGTGTGGACGTGCAAAAATAATTCTCCAGGTCATATACCTATATCAAGACCACGAGGAATACCAAGTGGAAAAAAGGACATCAAGAAGGGAAAGGTGAGGAACAATGAGACCTGGATATAAGTATTTAAATCGCATGCAACTGTATCCACCCCAAACACTTTACAACATGTACGCAGATGCAAATGACTATGGTGAAGTAAGATGTTTGTACAATCACATCGCAAATCACAATATGTTACAAAATCCAAACTACGTTGATATCGTTGACTTATTAGGAGAAGAAGAGCCTTATGGTCCGTATAACGAAATAGGGATTCAAAAAAGGATTGATACATACTTAGAGGACTGTAAACAGTGGAGAGATGAGCGATGAGGTGGCAATATGATTACTTGAATGACACGCCGTATCTGTATCCTTCTAAAGAACTGAGAAGCATGTATAAAGAGTCCAGGGGTAAAGGTGAAGTAAACTCTATTCTAAAACATATGGAAAGACACGAGGTATCTAACAACAAAGAGTACCGCGGTTACTACAGCTTATCTAACGATATTATGGAAGATCTATACGGGGAAGAGGAAGAAATTCTTGAATGGGATGAAATGGTTAATCAGTATCAACCGATTCTCACATCAAAAGGATTACAACTAAAAAGAAAGAGGGATTCGATATGACACTTGCAGGGGAAGTTGTAGTAATTTGGACAGCGACAGGATTGTCTGTAGTGGCGATGAAGGCAGCTGAGAAAATGGGGATGAGTGTTCCACATTGGCTTCCACGTATGACGATGTATACAACTCTTACCGGCTCGTTTTTGTATCTTCTACGTTATGTGCTAATGGTGTTTCTTTGAAGGAATGGAACCTAGAATCATGGGACACTTTGTTATATAAGAAAAACAACTTGTATGTAAATCTTCCAGTAAAGAGCAACTATATCCTTTAAGGATATATAAGGAGTGAACCCCTATGCTTGAATTGTTATTAATACCTGCAGTTTCGCTCGGGTACGCTTTGCTAAATGATAGTTTAAAAGGTAAAGAGGATGATAGAAAGAAGATACAAGTATTCTTTGAAGTAAGTGGGATTGCAATTAGGAAGGATGAAAAATTAAATTATCCGGTTTTTCTCGAAAGAAAAAAAGATGATCGTAGTACGACTTATGTATATAAACTTCCGTTAGGAATGCCATCTAAATTAATACAAAAGGTTGAGGATGTTGTAAGTGAAGGATTAAATAAGCCTGTACGTATCAAATACGATAACTACAAGATAATGATTCGGGTATTCAGTAAACGTATCTCAAAAAAGTGGTGTTGGAATGAAGGGCTAGTAAAAAAAGGTGAATGGCAAGTACCGATGGGGCAAAGCCTCGAGAAGTTAATTTATCATGACTTTGATAAAACTCCTCATATGGTACTAGGTGGTCTTACACGAATGGGGAAAACAGTATTTATGAAAGTACTACTTACTACTTTGATTGAGGCGAACCCTGAAAATGCTCACGTATATTTAATTGATTTAAAGGAAAAGGGATTAGAATTTAGTGAGTTTAGTGGCTTAAAGCAGGTGGTGGAAGTGGCTGACTCTGCAGAAAAAGCACATCATGTACTAAAACATATAATGAAAAAAATCGAAGAGCGTGGAAAATTCATGAAGGAAAATGGTTACAAAAATATTGTTGAAACAAAAGAAAAAGATCGGTATTTTGTTATTGTTGACGAAGGTGCCGTGCTTGCTCCGGCCAAAGGATTACCACGTCATGTTAATAAGATCCGAGAAGAGTGTCAGTACATGCTTAGTTATATAGCGACTGTATCGGGCGGCTTAGGATTTCGTTTGATTTTAGCTACACAGTATCCTACAGTCACATCAATTCCATCAGTAGTAAAGCAGATGTCTGATGCGAAGTTAGGTTTTCGGCTACCAACATATAAGGCATCTGAGGTTGTTCTTGATGAATCGGGACTAGAAACATTGCCGTCCTTACCTGGTAGAGCTATTTATAAAACTGATCGACTAACTGAGCTGCAGGTACCGTTTATTAGCGATGAAATGATGTGGAAACATCTAAAACAATATGAGGTGAAAAAAGATGAACATCCAGACACATATCAAGATAAACCGTCAGATGACGATTCTGACCTCGATTAGAAAGCTGAAATTCGCAACACGTAGGCATCTAATGGCGGTGCACGATATGGGAGGGATTCGTAACGCAAATCGTATTTTAAAAGACCTGAGCCCTTATGTAAATAATACAGTGTACCAAAAAGAGTACGTGTATTATTTAAATAAAAAAGGCCGTGAACTGTTCGACGATACAGAGAAGATTGTACCAAATAGTCGACTAGCTCACAGCTTAATGAGAAATGAAGCATGGCTCTATCTGTTTTGTCCCGACGACTGGCAGATAGAAACACCTATACGTTATAAAGTAGATGATAAAAAGAAGACAATTATTCCTGATGTGAAGTTCAGGGATGAAGAAGGTACACTACATGCTGTAGAAATAGATCGTACGCAAATGATGAATGTGAACGCTGAAAAGATGAGCAGGTATAGGGAATTTTCGTTATACTACAAAAATAAATACAACGGAAAAATACCGCTCATTCATTTCTTTACTATGACAGAATACAGACAAAAAAAGCTGGAACAACTTGCAGCTAAACATGATATATATGCAAAAGTTTATGTGGTTCCAGGTGTTTAATTCTTAAAATTGAGGTGGTTTATCATGAATGAATCGACAAAAGAATTGAATATTGACACCTAATTAAATGAATCTACAGCTAAAAAACTTAGAACCCTAACAGTAATAATACTTATATACTATTACTAATAATATACTCTATATATAATATA
>NZ_BPLI01000020.1:0-79929 GCF_019656175.1 Bacillus sp. BML-BC051 | reverse complement strand
ACCAGCACCACCAGCACGACCAGTACGACCAGTACTAGCACCACTAAGTTCAATCCTCATTTATCTAAATTCTATAATGTTATAATAATTAATAAGAAAACTGGTAAACCACTTTCCCTTAACTGTTTCTTTAAAGATAAACCAACTAAATTTAGAATTATTTGTATTAAGGGTACTTGTGCTATACTTGGTTATCAAATTGATTCGTTTGCTAATTTCAATGCTGAACAATGTATTACGATTGATTTAAACTGTTATGATTTACAATTCAATTGTTCCATTCATAATGGCGATAATTGTTATTAAGTAAACTTAAAAAATATAATGTGTAAAAATGAGACACTTTACGATTAAAGGTCTCATTTTTCATTTAACTTTTATATCAAATCTGGAAATAAGCTAATACAAATGATAATCCTTTTTTCTTTATAAATTCAATGTGTGTGGAGTAACATTAATTCTAAAATAAGTTAAAAACTAAAGTTCACCTCTCAAAAATTGGTGAATCTTTTCATTATTTCACATATACATAGGCTTCATTTGCTGTTACATAGTATGTTCTTCCTTTGCTATTGTATACTTTATATTGCGGTGAACCATTTACATTTACTTTCGCATCAATTGTAAATCCTAATCCTGCATCTACAGAGCCAGCAACATCTCTATCCTGCCAAGATGGAGCGTTATAGAAACGTAGATTGTTAACTTTTGAAACAACGCGCTTTCCAACAATAGAAGAATCTACTGTGCTTTTCTTATTAAACTTCACATAAGATGAATCATTCTTAATCCACTGATCTCCACCAAGATTTAACCAGCCATCCTTTTCAGCCCATACAATATACGATTCTGGTTTGTTTAACTGACGAATCTTAGAATAGCTTGTACCTGGTCCTTTACGTAAATTAACATTGTAACCTTCAATATAGGCGATACCGTCTGTTACTGCTGTGGGTACTTCTGCTGGTTTAGATGGCTTTTTAGGGACAGAAACATCCACACTAGAATTATTGTATGCTCGTTGTACGTCTGCTCTAAATTGAGCTTCTGAAACGCCATGAGACTTTAAGTAATCAATTGGATCTTCATGATCCGTACCGCCAAGGTAATGAGTTACATCGCTATGTGTCCATAATCCTTTTTCTACAGATAACCCACGGTCACGTAAGATTTTAGCTAGTAACTTAACATATTTGTCATAGCTGCGTTTGAATTTTGTATAGTCCGCTGTTTCGCATAACTCTACATGTACAAATCGTTTATTAGCAGCAGGACCGCCACCATAAGCAATGTATTTTGTGTCAGCAATTTGGATTGTTTCGTCCCAATCGACTGCATAATGAACAAATGCATTTCTCCATGTTCGAGACTCATATTTTTGAATGTTAATAGCTGGAGCTTCTGGAGTTGCTGTAGAATGCGCTACAACGCCCTCATAAGCACCTATGCCATAACGGTATGGTTGTTTCGGTAAATCAGGAATAATAAGCGTTCTATCAGCAAGAGCACTTGTAGCAAAAGAACCAGCAAGTACTAGAATCATAAGGAACGAAGTAATATGTTTCATTGTCTTTTTCATTTTGCATCAACATCCTTTTTCATAATTTTTGTGTGGTCAAATAATCCACTTGCTGACAGTCCGATAATGATTCCTTGAAATACATTTGTTTTGATATCTCCGCCCAAAAATAATACGCCTAGCACAAGGCCAAGCGTTAAATTTAATAACGGAACATATTTTGTTTGTAATCCAATTGTTTTTCCAATCTGTGAAAGACCAACTACAATTCCAATCATTACAGTAATTTCAAACATTACATACCACCTCCTTTCATTAAGAAAGTGAGTGCCGCACCTATAATTCCACCTACAATAAGTCGCAAGATCCAAGTTGTATTAGCGCTAATCTTATCTAATTGCTTATTGATATTGATTATGTCCTTTTCGTTACCCGTTGTTCGGATTTCTAACCCTTTAATCTCTAAACGAATATCCTTGATCTCTTGCTTGATTTCTTGAACATCGTTTCTTACATCTTGTAACCCTTCCATTGTGACCACCTCATTCCAAAATAAAAAGAGAGACTCTTGTCCCTCTTTCATAAGTGCATTTAAACAAACAGTCTAAATACCGCCTTTTAATATTAACCCTAGAACTGCCATCACTATTGCACTAATCACAATTCTTAAGATCCAAGTTGTATTTGTGCTAATTTTTTCTAATTGTTTATTAATTGTTGAAATGTCTTTTTCATTAATGGTTGTACGAGTTTCTATATTACGAATATCACGCATAATTTCTTTCTGTTCTGATTTAAGTCTATCAATCTTTGCATAAACATCTTCCATATATTCACATCCCTCTAGAATCTACATAAAGCAATCTTTATATACTATGAGACAACCCTTCTCACTGTGAATATATGAAAGTCATTTTTTATCAAGGCCGTACTTTGTGCAAAATAAAAAAAGACCAGCTTATGGCTGCTCTGGTTTCTCGCTTATAAATTTTTGAAATAAATCTGTTAATGTGGACACATTACTTGTAAGTATCGTAACTTGATCTGTTAATGTAGTAACCTTCTTGTTTAATTGTTTATTTTCTTCTTTAACTACATTTAACTCTTCGGTATTCTGCTTAACCTGCTCCTTTAACAATATGAATTCATAATACAGCTGTTGGAAAGCTGCAATAAAAAGAGAAACGGTATTATATAAATTAATTGCCCGTTTCTCTTTATCTGTAAATACATCGTCCGTATCGTCAGCAATCATACCGAAATAAGTTTCGATATCTTTCGTTGTATATGGTTCTGTTTGTTCCTCTGATTTGTTCACACGCATTTGATACAGATCATACATGTCGTCTCTGAAATTGTACTGTTTGATAGCTAAACTCATGATTTTATCAAGAGCATTGAAAGGAATATCTTTTATATTCTCTTTCATGTTTCTAGCTGACGTAGGGTTAAATGCTTTCGCCCACATTTGACCAGTAGCACTAATATTCTCTTGCGCTCGTAATGTTCTTAATTCTATATCTTTCCATCCCTGACCCATCATATCTTTAATCTGCAAGCCATTGTTATAACCTTGTACAAAACTTGACCTTATCATTGCATTACCCATGATTAAATCATGATCGGTGGCGCCGTTTACGAAATGTATTTTATAGTCACTGCCTTTTCTTTTGAAAGTAAACTGCCCCGAGTTATTTGTAAAAATATGCGGCTCAGTTGTAGTTACAGAGAAGTAACCATATCCTGGAGCCCATCCTTCAGATTCAAAAATAATATTATTCAAGTTTTGAAAACGAAATTGTCCATCTGAATATACGCTCAGATGTCCACCGTCATTATGCATTTGAATATAGTTTGACCAAATATTAGTTCCTTCTGCATTTTCTCCTTTAGAAATCCCAAATTTTGCATATGCTTTAGAAGGTTGATCGACTCCATTAATTCGCGGCATGACTTGATAAATATAAAACGATCCTGTACCCCTGTATTTAATATTGTCAGAACCAAGGACGAGTGAAGGTTGAATACTTCCATCATTTGTTTCCATAAATCCTATATAGCCACGTGGCTTATCTGCATCGAAAATCTTCATGTCTTGCTTATTTATTTCAACAAATCTGTTTCCACTCGTTTTAAGTGTTACTCCTTCTAAAACTTTCCCTTTGATATGCTCAGCTGTTACATATCCTATAAGATTAATTCTGGACCCCTGAATTAGAATTTCCTCAGCTGATTGATTAATCTGGGATATAACATCGCCTTTTTTAACCCTAGAATTAATATTTTGATTTGTTAAACTAAAAGCCGCTTCCATTTCTAAAACATAAGCAAATTTTTTGTCCGCATCCGTCTTTGAGTACACTTCAGTCGCTTTAGCACGAAAACCTATTTCCTCGGTATTCTGCCGGATTTCTGTCTGCATATTTGTAGTTACTGTATCAAAGTCACTTTTAGCAACCTTATCCGCAACTAAGTCAACCAATTCTTTATAGTTGGTAACGTCTTTTGGGTTTGGCATGTATACAGATGGTTCTTTTCCTTGCTGTAGCTGCGGTTGAGATACCCACATTGTGCCATTACGGCGTACCCATATATCTCCTTGCAAACGAGTTACAGGAACGTCAGGAGCTTTAATGGTTACACTAACTAGTATCCAGGAGCCATTAATTAATAACTCTTTTATTTCAGTTTGCTCATAACCTAATGCGGTTGAACCATTAAAGAATTGAAGCTTAACGCACGCTCCTTGGTCTAATAAGTTTTTATCTACTACATAGACCCATGCAGACAATACGTAGTCACCGCTATTTTGTGAGGCTCCAATACTTTGAGCAATACCAGTCCAGCTATTTGCTGTAGCCCCCGCATTTGCAATTCTGACCGAGTTATAACCGTCATGACGTCTGTCTGTTACTGGTGTTACTGTAGCACCTGATACAACTCCTGCTACTGTCCACTTATCGGTACTAGCAACCTCATTTGTTATATTGCCATTAGCATCAACTGTTTTTTTCTTAAACTCTGTATTGAAGAATTGATTTATACTACCAAGTGCCCCTATATAAGCTTTCATTTGCTGTTCCGAAATCTTTGAACTTAATGAGTCTTTTGTTTGCGTAATTTCATTCTTGTTTTCTTGAATGAGCTTTCCTTGATTTGTTTGTGTTTCTGTTAGCGTTTTAATATTAAGAGAATTCGAATTTGTGGTCTGCTTCACTTCATTTAGAGTTGTTTGCATTGTACCTTGATCTTGTTGTACTTTCGAGATTGTTTTTGAGTTCGTATTTACTGTTTGTTGAATTTCATTAGTTGTTTGGGTAAAATCTGCTTTAGAAGTAACTTCATCGTTAGATAGTTGCCATGTAGTTCGTATGTTACCTTCTTCAAATTTTGCATGGTGTGAGTTTAAATCCCCATCAATATTGCGCCCAGAGTAATAGAATTTAACTTGAGTTACATCTTTATCTTTTGTTCTAAATGTAACTGATAGTGGTTCGTCTTTATAATTTACATTAATCTTTATTTGCGATTCAGCACGTACAGATTGCCATTCTTGCTCTCCATCTGCATACGTTATCGCTGTTTCTACGCCAAACCAAGCATTTGTATTGAATTTTGTCATTTTACCAGTAAACAAAAATGAGATAGTAAAAATTTTATTCCTATAGTTGACCTTATCCGATAAAATCATTTGTTTACTGTCTGACCAGGATCCAGTCATGTTCTGTTTATTTAACCCTGTTTCTGAACCGCTAGCTAAATTGATTGAACCTACAGAAATATTATTTACAGTAGTTTTTAATTCTGTAATGGTGTTAGTGTTAGATTCAGCTGTCTGTTTAGCAGTATTAGCAGTTTGACTTACTAGTTTAAGATTATCGTTTAGAGTTGTTATCTCCGTTTTCTCTGCTTTATTTTTAATTTCTTCAGCTGTGCGTTCAGCAGTCGTTTTTGTTTCATTTAATACTTTTATATCACCTTTACGGTTTGTTTCGTACACTTGCTTTCCAATAAGGTTTTCGTTTACCCAATCTTTTGTATAAACACCTTCTTTGTTGGCCTTTCCTTCAAGTTGCTGATTTAACCAAGTCTTATCAGGTATATCTTCAATTGTCTCTTTTAAAGTATCAATTTCTGTTTGTGCATTCTTTATATCTTTTTGTAATGGTCCTGTATCCGGAACAACCGATTCCCAAGCTGTACCTGTCCATATTTTTAAAATACCAGGCTTTCCATTACTAATATCACGCCATAGCGTTTTGTTTGGCTTAAGATCAGTAGTTGGTGGTTCTTTACCTTCTATAATATTAACCATATTATTTTCAATATTTTTTTTTAGTTGCTCTGATATATCTTTAGCCTCTTGCGATTCCTTTACAGCTTTTCCCGATTCTTTCTTTGCTTCTTCGGCCAACTTTTCTAGTTGTTCTAACAGTTCCTTGTTAGCCTTCCCCTCTAACCAAGCACGCATTTTGTTATATAATTTTCGTAATTCCTCGTTCGAATCTATAATCTCTCGATAGTCTCCAAATACATATTTATCTTGCGAAGGATCCGTATATGATTCATCACCAGCGATTGCCCTTGCTTCAAGGTATAACTTAGGTGTGAAGCCTGTATCTTTGATTCGGATTGTATCGCCTTCATTGATTAGTTCATGTGCTAGTCCGAAAATGCGACCGATTGATTGTGCCTCTACTTCATACGAAACTGAAGTATTGACACGCTTCTTTAATTCCGTCTTCATCAAAGTCATTAATCGTTTTGGTGTCATATTTTGTTCTTCTGTTTCTGGAGTGTAAAAACCAAATTTATGTTTACCATGTGCATTCCAACGTTGAAAGGCATCACTATCTGTAATATAAACAAGTCCGTTATTGATGCTCTCAACCGTGATAAGTTCTTCACCTTCACCTCGTACAAATCCGACTAAGGCGGTACAAATATCCCTGGAATGCTCAATGCGTCTAACGCCTACTAAGTCTTTTCCCAGGGTTACTTCCTTCCCTGTTTCTCTCCCTCGTTTATTTATCATATCGACGTACCATCCAGTAATTTGAGAACCAGATACTTCAACTCGATATTGGATTTCCAATTCAAACAAAGCTGCAATTTTCTTTAAAAAAGTAAGGGGATCGATGAATTCATCGATCGTCATCGTGTGGAACGAAGAATAATCCGTTATTCCACGTTGCCATTTTGAATCGGCAAGAGCGATATCAATAAACGTATTAACTGTTTCGCTCTCTATACGTTGAGGTTTAATAATCCCATCTTTGGCGATTTGAACCCAGGCACCAGAAGAGTGTACAGTTAATGATCTATCCTTTGAATCTTTTTCTACTTCATTATTAATAACATACGGAACAATTCGACCATCACGTACTTCCTTTAAAACCAAGTTCTGCTGTTGTAATGTAATTGCATGCGGAGTACCGTCAAAAATTTTGAACTCTAGCATATCAATGTTATTCTTGATTTCCCAATGACGCTTATCTTCCCAGTAGTCCTTTGGTTGAATAGCGGATAGAATTTGATCTGTTTTGAAATCAACAACATGAAGTAATCCGCTTGGTGTTCTCATCGAAATCGCTCCCTATATTTAACTTTTGCTGTTCCGATATTTGCTGGCATAATTTCAAGTTTATTCTGACCCTTAGTAATTTTAGGATAATCACTGAATAATTCCTTCAGATTAATTGCACTTGAACCATTAATACTAACTAGACTTTTTGCTGTATCGATTTGCACTTTATCTCCTTTTCCAACAATATATGGAGGATTATTATTTGTATTTTGGTTAACTTTCCAAATCTTAATATCATCAACTGTCATAAGTACAGCCGGATTATTATTCCACCATTGACAGATAGAAATTTGTACCTGTGCAATTTTATTCATCAAGATCCCATCTTTGTCTACCCAACGAGCTTTTGCTCCAGCATCATCAATCTCAGTACCGTACGCAAATTTCGCAATATAAAACTCCCATTCATTCCCAATACGGTAAACACATAACTTTCCGTAAAAATTATTCCACGTCCAAGGATACATACCGCGCGTATGGATCATCATTTGTTCAGCTGGATGCCCTGGATAGGCAATCTTAGCAACACCAAAAGTTTCTTCAGCCTCCCAATATACATCGTTTAGCGACAATCGAACTACAGGTTTACTAGTCTCATCCAGTAGGGCCACTTCTACTTGTCCCATTTGTACATAACTACTGCAGTTGAACCTTACATAAGCATCCATTATAAAATCTTGTAATGGTCCACTAGGAATGCTTTTTTTAGCAATCGCTCCATGATTCCCTTTGTAATTCTGATCACCATAATCTTCTACATAAAATTGATGTCCATTAGATTTGAATGTACCTCCACCTTTAGTGTTTTCAAACTGTGATACACTTGTCCATCCAACTGTAGTAGACATTTCATCCCACATTACACGTTGTTTCCACTCTACTGGAAGTTGGTTTACTTGTAACGGGTAACCAATCCGAAAATAATCTTCTTTGTTTGGAAGATATACGCTCTTATTCCAAACATCTAAAAATGTAGAAGGGTTTTCAACTTCAATTTCGATGATAGGTTCTGACTCCGCACTGCCTTTATTTTGAATGTTGGCTATTAACCCTCGACCGTCATTTTCAAAGTCAACCGTTTTCTCATTCCCTAACTTATACGGCATTGGACATATTAGTGTAATAGTTGCTTGATGAATATTAGATTTTTCTAAAGTCTCCTCTACAGATTCCTTAATCCCGTAATACACAATATCCGGTTCGTCTGTGAAGGTAATTTTTACAGGTTCTTCTGTATCTAATAGACCATTCAATTCATCTATCCGTTTCCTTAGTTCAAAAAGAGAGACTCCCTTAAGAGAGAAATCTACTTCTAATACTCTCTTGGGAGGCCTTTTACTTAAAAAATATGAACCTGGGCGGTGAGGTACGGTTAACTCATTAATTTCGTCACTTAAAATTCCGCGACCTCTTACATCGTTAACCATAAAAAATCCTTTTTCGTATTTTTGCTCAAAGTATTCTTCTAAATTAATTTCATTAAAAACTAACAATATACCACCCTCCTTTAAAATACATCTTTCCGTTTTTTTACAGCCTCTTGCTCTCCAGTAATATCATCAACGAACCTATTAAACTCTTGTCTACCAAGCTGTATATTAATATACGCAGGTTGTCTTTCACTAGCTGTAGAATTTGAAGCAGTTCCGGCATCCGTATTTCCTGAGCTTGCTTGTGGTCTAGCTGTCTGGTATGCACCAAGTCCTCTTGGCATTCCGTATACAGTCTCTACTTGTAAAGCTTCCGGTTTCATCCATTCAGTCATTTGTTCGGTTGTTCTTTGTACAGCGCCTTTCATTGCATCAATACCATTAATCCACCCTTTCATCATATTGACACCAATGAAATCCCTGAACCAACGACTCGGTGAGTGAATCGATAAAAGTCCTGAAATTTTATCTTTGATTCCATTTCCGATGTCCGTAATTTTGTCCCAAATAGCCCCAGCCATAGAGCTTATACCATTTAAGAGACCTTGCATCATATTTTTTCCTATGCTCCCTAAGTCAATTCCGCTCAAGAAAGACTTCACGTTATTAAAAATTTGAGTCACTGTGTTATAGATAGCATTTAAGATACTAGAAGTCGCTGACTTAGCTGCATTCCAAATTGAAGAAATGATGCTACCTACTGCGTTCATAACAGATGAAATGACTGAACATATACCTGAAAAAATTGAACTTACTAGAGAACCTACCGCTGATAAAACACTAGAAAAAATAGATTTCACTAAATTTAGCCCACCATTCACGACCGCGGAAATTAAATTTATCGCCCCTTGGATGATATTTCCGATTAATGACATTACACTCGACGTAATGCCTTTCACCGCGTTCCACGCTCCACTCCAATCTCCTTTTAAAACTGAAGTGAAAAGCTTTATTATGTTGGTGATTACCCCAATAGCAGAGGTTATTACGCCCATAATAGCGGGAAAAACTGCCTGGACAATCGACAAAATAAATTGAATCGCCGGGATCACTACGCCTTTTATTATTGTCGCTAGACCTTCTAGTATCGCAGTGGCTACGGGAATCGCCGCTTGAATTATCGAAACTATTACCGGAAATACCGCCTGAACAATTTGTAAAATTAAAGGGATAACTGTAGTCGCTATGATAGAGATTACCTGGCCTAATAATTGAATAATCGGAATCGCAACGGAAATCGCAGCAGCTATAATCTCAGCTATTACCGGGAATACCGCTTGTACTGCCTGAAGGATGATCGGAATCACTGACGTCGCTATGATTGATAGAACCTCTCCAAATCCTTGAATCAACATTCCTGCTATGCTAAACGCCGCCTGGATTACTTGTAATATAATAGGGAATGCCGTTTGAAAAGCTTGAGCGAATATCGGTAAAACTGTAGATGCTAGCTCAGTAAAAATTTGAGCTACTTGTTGTATAGCCTCCGTTATCACTGGCATAATTTCTATTGTCGTATCAGCAAACATCTGAATTAATTCAGTAATCATAGGCATTACTTCTTGTACCACTTGACCGAAAAGTTTGAATAAATCAGATGCTAAAGGTACCACGGCTTGTATTGTTTCTCCGAACAAACGGAATAAATCGAGTGCTATCGGTACTACAGCTTGTACTACTTCACTAAACAAACTAGCTATTGTAGAACCTAACTCACCAAAGGCCGCACCTAGCTCAGAAAGAGCAGGTCCAAGTGTAGCGAAGCTTTCTGCTATAACTTGTCCCGTTTTCGCAAATTCAGGAGCAAGTGGTGCAAATGCTTGTGTAATCCCTTGAGCTATTGACTGAACAACCGGCAAAATCGCAGATATCACAGAACTAAAAATCGATTGTATAGACTGCCAAGCCGACATAAAAGCAGACTTCACTTGATCATTTGTATTGATCAATTTAAATATCGTAGCACCTAAAGAAGCTACAATAGCGATTACCCATCCTACGGGGCCTGAAACACCTAAAAACGATAAACCTAAACGTACAATTAATGGTGTTAAAGTGGCTATCGTATTTCCTATTGAGGAAAAAGACATTTTGATAAAATCAATTACTGGAGAAAGAGCTGATCCAATTCCAGCAAATGCTGAACTAAGTCCTGATATTGCTGAACTAAACGCACCACCTATTCCCTGACCAAATTCACTAATTTTCGATTTTATTACAGTTAGCGAAATCTCTACAGCTGTTGCAAAACCAGAAAACACCTGTCCTACTTTAATTAACCCTGCCTCTAACGCTGCGCTAATTGCTGTACCCATTGCTGAAAATTTTTCCGGTATTGTCCCGAGATAAGAACCTAAAGAATCAAAAGCAGCTTTCATAGCCTCAACAGCTGCTACTGTCCCATTTTTTATTGATTCCCACGCATTATTCACAGCATTTCGGAAAGTCTCGTTATGTTTGTATAATTGGACTAGCGCTACCCCCACTAAGCTTAGAATTGCAATAACCGCACCAACCGGTCCTAACAATAATGCAAATCCGGCTCTTAGTGCTGACAAAGCAGCCCGCAGCATTACCGCACCTTTTGATGTTCCCGACATCCATAGCATAAGTTGACCGAGAGTGATAATTGCACCGCCGATTGCGTTAATAACAATACCCGCTACCGTTGCTATAACTAAAAAAGCCGTAGTAAATGCTACTACGGAAGCAATCACCGTCTGCACAGGAGCTGGTAATTTCATAAACGCATTTGCTAAGGTTTCAACTACTCCAGCTACAGCCATTAATGCAGGAGCTAATGCATCAGTAAATGCACGTGCTGCAGCATCAAGAGATGATTCCATTTTCGTCAGTGCTCCGGCCCATCCTTCAAGCATAGAGTCCGCAGCTTTTTTAGAAGCACCGTCCGATTTCACTAAGGATTGTGTTAAAGCTTCAATCTTTTCAGGTCCCGCTACTACAAGTGCCATCATACCTGATACAGCTTCTGTCCCAAATATTGTTGCTAACGCCGCACCTTTTTGTGCACTTGTCATACCTTCCATTCCTGATTTCAACTCACCAATAATTTGGGACAATGGTTTCATATTACCTTGTTGATCCGTAATAGATACGCCAAGTCGTTTTAACTCATTCGCCGCTGCTTTTGGCGGTTTAACTAAACGTAGTAAAGATGCACGTAATGCTGTACCAGCGGTCTCCCCTTTAATACCGCTATTTGACATAATACCAACAGAAGCCGCTAGTTCTTCCATCGATATGCCTAATTGAGCTGCAGGACCCGCCGCATATTTAAAAGCGTATTGCATATCTCCTACGCCTGCAGCTGTTGCGTTTGCGGCTGTTGCTAGAACATCAGCAACATGTGTACTTTGACTTGCCTCCATACCAAATGAGTTTAAAGCTGACGTAATCGTATCAGCAACCATTCCCAGGTCTTCGCCTGATGCAGCCGCTGCACTCAACACACCAGGTAATGCGGACGTTGCTTGAGCCGAATCGAAACCTTTCGCACCCATTTCAGCAAAAGCCGCTGCTACCTGCCCTGTTGAATACACAGAATCCTTTGCCATATCAAGAATCGCTTTCTTCACTTGACCGTAGTCACCTGCAGTTAAAACTGCCGCTTTACGAGTTTGTGATTCAAATTCTCGTGACTTTTGAATCATACTCCCTAAAGCAAAAGCCGACGCTGCAGCGGCAGGACCAAATGCATTTTGCATTGTTTGCCCTGTTTGCTGTACACGTCGGCCCATTTCAATTGCTTGATTACCTACTTCTTGAAATCTAGCACGCCACCCTGAATAATCAGGAGGCGGTGGTGCTGGTGGCGCTGGTGGTAATGGTGGAGGTGACGGCGGTTGTGGAGCTGGTGGGATAGGAGGTGGTCTACTAATCTGCTGAAAAAATGTATTCCATGCTTGTGTAGCTCTTCCAAGGTTACTTATTAAATTAGATATGTCTGCAATCACCTGAGTTTCTACCTTGTTCTGGCTCATTCACCTCACCTACCCTTCCTCTTCTTGTATTTGACTTCTAATCATTGATTCTATTTGATCAAAGAACGATTCGTTTCTTTGAATTTTTTCAACTACTTCTTTCCGTTCATTTGCTTGTTTTTCAATATCACGAACACTTTCTGGACGGGTATATATATCCGCTAATGACTTGATTTTGTCACTTTGAGCATTTCGATTAAACAAAGCTTGTACACTTGCAAACTCGTACTTATCAAGTAGTTGTTCCTTATATCCGTTCAACATAAGGTGATACTCCTTGAGACTAATACGCCAAGATTGCAAGGTGGTCATATTAAAAAAACGAAAACACTCACCTTGCAATTCATCAATATTTATGCGTACAGGTTCTCGAACGATTTCTGTTGTTCCGCTGTCATTGTCCCTAGAAGTTTCTTCACTGTCTTCTGGAAGAAAAAACTATTTAGCACAACTGCTTTGTTGTACTTTAGAATTTCATCAAGGTCTAGTTTTTCAGCATTAAACATATTTTCAATCTCTTTCTGTACAGCTTCATACGTGATTCCCTCATTTGTATGAATCAGTGCGTAATAAACCACATCCGTGAAATTAGTAATTCCGCCCTGCATGGTTTGGGAAACGAATTGCATCGGCCCGCCGTTTTCATCTAATAACCTCAGTGCCTGTAAACAGAATTTCAGTTCTTGTTCTTTACCATTAATTACGAAACGCGTATATGATTTTTCAGCCATAATAATTACCTCCAATTATTTTTTGTTCAAAATAAAAAAGCGTCTATATGAACGCTTATTCAAATCTTAATTATTTATTTCCCACAAATTCATCCATTGTTTTATTAAGCAAACTAATCATTGCTTCTCTTCGCTCGCGCGGGGTTGTATTATCGTATAACTCATTGTGAATATCACTTACTTTGGCCAACTTCTGAGGATCGACATAATTAGTTACCTCTTCATGCCCACCAAGCATCATAATTGTATTGCCTATAACGACCGCTTGCTCTTGTTTGCTTAATTTCATTTGTTATCACCTTCAATAGCGAGTTTATCGGCTCTAACCAAAATCCGTTCTACGTTTTGATCCACAACTGAAGTTTTACTATTGTTGTTAATGGTAGTTACTAGACTATGTTTCATCCCCTCTTCATTCCCTTGCATTTTTTCTGATAAACTATCAATAATTTTATTTAAAACACTAATTGTCGCTTCACCACATTGTCTCGCTGTTGAATTTCGAGTCGATTCCTCACATAATTCTGATAAGCGATTTAAATCAACGTGAGGAGCCAAAGCATCCTCTCCGAATGTTGAAAGAATTGAAGATGCGATTGCAATTTTTTCGATTTTAGATATATCCAAAAATCCCCACCCCCATAAACATTCTTAATTATTAATAAATAGACTTACTATTACGCTCCTGGTGTAGCTACATCACCAGAAGGCGCACCTTCAGGTACTTTATTAAGCGTCCCTTTAGAAATTTTCCCATTTAATTTTAAGCCAATAGAATACTTTGAGTACTCCTCATTTTCATGAGAAAGTTCCAAACTATTCAACATGTATGTTCCTGATTTAACTTTAAACTCAGAAGCGGTTGCACTACGTAGGTTAACTTCATGAATTCTTACTAAAACTTTATTAAGAATTGCTTCTTCTACATAATCAAGTCCCTCGTCACCTTCAGTACAAATCCCTTCAATGCTAGCTGATTGTGTTACGTCACCGTAATCAGATCCACTCTTATCTTTTGTTTTCAACTCGATTTCTCCAGCCTCAATTGATCGTGAACCTGACGTTTGGTTAAAAAATCGAACTGTTTTTGTAGTTTTTCCATCAGGTTGCGGAATGTCAATCAAGTAAAGTGTTTCGGCACCTTTAAACTCAGGTGCATTACTTTTTTTCACTTCTGCCATTTTTAGTCCCCCTCTAATTTCTGATTGTTATAGTAATAAAACTCAAATGTTTCGCTGTTAAAATCTCAACGTCTTTTTGAGACAGTGGTTCAAAACCCTTTACTTTTGCATTAAAAAAACCGATTCGTTCTGGATTCTTTTTACTTGTATCGTACAAGTCAATTGAACCCTTTTCGAATCGGTTAATTATTCTATCTTGCAAATCGTTCCTATCAAAAATTTTATCTGCATACACACCTACTTGTATCAGATGATTACGTGAGAAATTCTCCTTTGAGTACCTGCTAATTGTTCCAGACAAATCCTCAATGGTAATGAAGGGTTTGTCTTTTCCTGATACAGAAACACCATCGTATATCCATGTAGTAGGAGCAAAAACATCCAGCAACTTTTTTAATGAATACATTACATCATTCAACATAATTAATGCCCCTTCGCTACACGTTGAACAGTTTTGCTTATATCCTCAACAAATGGTTGCTCACCTTCAAATGCTGTTTTACGCATAAAACCTTTTTTGGTTTTGTGCGTAAATTCTTGTACCGCCGCGTAAATAAGAGGAGATCCATACGTACCAATAATTCTCGCACCGACTACCATCTTTACACTTGCAGGAATACTTTCAGATAAAGGACCGTGTAATATCGGCGCTCGATTAGAGGCTTGATTAGCCTGTAATCGTGTATGTTTTTCTACCGTTTGTTCAATTTGTTTTTTGTATCTATTGGGACTATGTGCTTTTAACACAGCTGCTTGCCCTTTAACAACAACTTTAACCCTCATCAAATCACCCTCTTTACAATAACCTCACGACGGTTTACTCCACCAAGCCCTCGTTCATCGATAAGTTCGATAACATAAAAAACACCTTTACGTTCAATTTTTTCAATGTTCTCTAAGTCCACATTAAGAGGAAATGTAACAAGTGCCTCTCCTTTTTTAACATCGAGATCAGCAAACTTCGTCTTTTCCACTGACGTGAATTTCTTCCAAACTAATTGAACGTTTTCTTTTTGAGGTTCACCTTGCATCTCTTCTCCTGTAATTGGATCCTTTACAGAAACCCCTTTAATGTATAAAATCACCGGTTCTCTACGTCCCTGCTCAATCATTTCACGATTTTCGCGAATCTCTTTAATATCATCTTCAGTAAGCAATTGCTACACCTCCTCGCTTATTAAGTAGTTCAGCCGTGACGAACATTGTGGATGTGGGCTTATTAATTGATTCATAAGACTTTCCGGAATATTTTTCGGATACTTCCCAGTTCCTAAACCGTATGCATCACGTCTTGCTAGCTTGTAACACATATGCTTTGAGTGGTTTCTGTGGCGATGGCCATTATCAATAATTTGATACCCTGCCACAATTTCACTTTCTAATCCATTCTGTATAGTAGCTGCTCGGTACGTGTTAGTACTCTCAGAAATTGCTACACGCTCAACCTTCCATTTCTCATTGTCGTGTACTTCTTTTATCTTTTGAGAAATCATTGTAATGCTCTCGCCCTTTAATACAGATGGACGAATGACACTACTTAATCGATCTCTCATATCTCCAGATAAATTCCATACACGATCAGACAGAACTAAGCCATCTTCACCAGGTCTTTTTATAGCCCCTTGAATAATTTGCTTATTTACTGCAGTTATAGATTTCACGTCCAAACCTGCTTCTGATAATTTTGATGTGGTCCATTTCGACGTGTTTTCAATCAATGTATGGAATGATCGCTCTGCTTGTTTACGAAATTCTTTTTCGTATAAAGTAAGGTCTCGTAATAACGCATTTAACCTACTACGCTTCACGATTCCATCCTTTTGATAGTCATTCAATAAATCAACTAAAAACAAACGTATTAGGATAATGGCCTTTACAGTATCAGAAACTTGTTTTTCGTGCTCCTCTTTAAATTCTTCGGAAATGGTATTGAGCGCCACATCCATCTCTTGTTGAGAATCGCTCATGTAATCATCTCCCATCTGCCCGTTTAGCAAATGTTTGGTGAGTACCTTTTCCCCGTCGATACTTCCTGTACTTTTTAAGCGCGTCCGCTGATAACTTCTTATAGTTTGCAAAAATCATCGATTTATCAACCGATTCTTCACCATCTGTATAAGAAAAATAGCGCGCTGCATCTGCCGCAATCGATTCATAAGCAAATGACAGGGCAAGATAAAAAACAGCATTTGCGTTTAATTCTTCGGTTAATTCTGACTCAGTTTCGGCTTCAGCTAGCCAATTTCCGATGTCTTCCGGAGTTACTTTTGGAACTTTTGCTAACCGACTCTCCAACCTTTCCGACACCTTCATTTGGCGTCACCCCCGTCACTATATTTTGTTAAGGCGTCATAATTCCTGCAGCTTTTAACTTTGCAATAAGGGCGTTTAAGTCTTTTACTACACCCGCTACGTCAGTTGCTGTACTATCTGGTTGTTTATCGACCTTTTTAGGAATCTGACTTGTTTTGTCTTGTAAATCTTTAATAATAGTGCCAAGTGATGTGTCTTTCGCAATCGGCATCGATCTGTTTAAACGTTGTGCTTGATTTTCAGAAATAGGCATTTATAACACTCCTCTCAAAATAAAAAAAGGTAGCATTTTAGCTACCTTTTTAATGGCAAACCTTTTTCCATCCCCAAGGTGTTTGGACCCAATGGCAATGTGGCCACCAACCTGGGCCTCCGCCTGGGCCCGAAGATGGACATGAAGATCCTAAATATGTTAATCCCTGCATATCATTACTATGAACTGCACCAGGTTGACCATTCTCCAAAATCTCCACAGTGCCATCAGCTTGTAAATTCATAAGTACAAAAGTATGTTCTCTCCCTCCCCAAAAACTAGAAAAACAATGACCTCTTCGTCCTGCATTGAGATGATCATTTATAGTTTTTGGGGTAATTAAATACATCGTTGCCCCTTGCCCTTGAGTGTAATGCTGTTGAGGGTAATGACTCGAGTGTGAATATTGAGGCCTAGGCGATTCATATGAATTCTGATACGGAAACATATACTGATCATAGCCATAATGTGAGTATTGAGGTCTAGAAATTTCATATGAGTTCTGGGCTGTAAATTGATCGTAGTCATAGCCATAATCATAGTAATTTGTCATAGTTATGCACTCCTTTTATTCAATATGCTTTAAACTATGACCTAATAACTTTAATCGCTACAACAAACAACCCCTCAAATCGCCTATTTTATCCACTTCCTAAGCCATTGTTTTAGAGATATTTTCAAGAACAGCGATAGACTCTTTCGCATTCTTAACTTCAAATCCAAATTCCCCACGAATGACACGAGAGAAGTAGTCAGCACCATTTGGTGTAGCATCTTGATCATAAATTGGAGTTAAGTAACGTGCCTTTACTTTTTCTGTATCAAGAAGTAACGCACGATCTTTAGGCATATTTAAATCAACTACAACACTAGAAATCGCTCCACCAGGTAAGTCGGAAACAAATGATAAGATTTGGTAACCTGCTGCGGTATCTTGGCGTGTAGTACGAATTGTATCCCCACCAAGCTTTGTAATTTGTCGCGCGATATTTGGTCCACATAGAATCGTATTTGCTGAACCACCTCGAGTAAATACTTGTTCTACAGCGTCATTTAAAGGTTTTGCCGCAATTTCGTTCCCTTTAAAGTCTTGCTTATGTGAACCTTCAATACCCGCAAATGCAAATAAACCACCTGTAGTACGTGGTTGTGTTGGAGAGCCAACATTTCTACGACCATAGATTAGAGAAGTGTTAGCTTCACGAATCATCTCTTGTAAACGCAAGTTTACTTGATAATCTAATTCGTTTGATACGCCGTATGTGTTCACTTGTTGTTGTGTACGTGAAACAGATGCGTATCTTGAAAAGATTTGTGAGAAGTTATGTGACACCAAACGGTCATTGATCTCATTCTTACGGAAAGCATCTTCACCTTCTGGTCTCGGTCTTGCTATGACTTTTAATTCACCACCAGCTGTAATTGCCTCCGCTTTCGTACTATCGTAACCACGTTGCACAGTGATTTTATCCGCGTTTTCATCGACACTTACTACACGTAACACTTCTAATCCGTTTTGTACCAGAGCATTTTCAGTGAATTTACGAGCCTCGCCTTTTTCTAAAACTAGGTCCGTATCCCCAACAGCTGCGGCAGTTTTTACAATACCTGTATCAGAGTTTAAATAGTCGTTCTGCCATTCAAATTTAGTTTGTGTTAAAGCGTCTCCTACACCAATTAATCCGAAAAGAACAGGTGCTTTCGTAAGAATTAAATCCACATTCGCTTGCATTTGTCTTACTTGTTGTTGAAATTCGTACGTAGTTGGTACTGGCATATTTGTAGCCCCCTCAAATTTTTTAAATTAAAAAATCGCTGACTTTTAATCAACGATCCGTTATTTCTTAGATTTTGCTTCTAACAACTTGTTATAAATACGAGTTACCTCGCCCGCATACTTTGAATTTTTTAACGCCTTTGTTTTCGCCTCTTCTAGCTCTTTTTCTAAAGCAAGAATTTCATTTGCTCTCGGATTTGTTCCTGGATTCGCCCCACCAGCTGCATCAGCTCCCACAACTTTCTTGAACATCCAAGGTTTGCTTTCCTTTAGCGCATTAACAGCCTCTTCAACTCCTTGATAATTTCCATTCTCATCAAGTTGAATGGTCGACTTATCTAAAAGCGCCAATACGTCACCTGGATCATTCGCATCAAAAGCACGTGCAACGCTCTTAATTTCAGTGTTTAAAATACGAGTATTGGCTTTTTCTTGTGCTTTTTGCGCCGCTTCGGAAGCCTCTAATGCCTTTTTATCAGCTTCTTCTTTTTCAGCCTGCAAACGTTCAATTTCCGTCATTTCTTGCTTTTTACGCTCTTCTTCAGCTTTTTCGTATTCTGCTAACTTTGCTTTTACGTCATCGTAGTCGCCGTATTGTTCTGCTGACTTGTTACGCTCGCGCTCTAAGCGTTTCTTAACGATTTCATCTAACTCCTCTTGCGTAAAAGTTTTTGGTGGGTCATCAGTACCAACAGGCTTTTTGTCAGGATCATCACCCGAACTACCATCAGAGAAAAACTGAAGGTCTAACCGAAGTGGGAACTTAGGTGTTTTTTGTACTTTTTCTACAAAATACTTTAATGCTGTAGCTTGTTTTGCGTATTCCATTAGCAAATCCTCCATTTTGAGCCTGTCGGCTATAATTTCCGAAAGTTTATAGCGCCATTTCGTAAGGCAAGTATTACTTTTCGTTATACGGATCCTGAGACTGTCTTTTCAACATCCGCTCTTGCATAATCTCCATGAACTTTTGTTCCGCATTTTCTTTACCACTTCTCGTAATCGCACCTTTAATTGATTCGATTTCGTTTGAAATTTCATCGCCTAACTGTTCGATAAGTGCTTTTTGATCTTGCGGTAACGGTAAACCGAAAATAATCTTACTAGCATAATAGTTATCTACTTTTGCTAACATTTCTTTATCGTATTTGAATTTGGAGTCATCCTTCCTAGCTTTCATATAACGTAAAATATACTCATTTAAGGTTTGTAGACGGGACTGCCATATCACCCATGAGCGTTGTGTTTTAGAAATGATATTACTAAATAAAAGCTGTACGGCCATGTCATTTATACCACCTGTATTCATATCAGCCGTATTCACCATTGGTACTTCTGCTTTTTCATGTAGGCGTTTTTGCAATCGGTCCAGATACGCTTCAATGGTTTCTTTAAATCGGAATCCACTTTCTAGCTTTTTAGCGCTTGGTTCACCTGCATCTTCCGCACCATCACCTAAATCCCATTTCGCACCTGGTGCAACTTGAAGTGGATTCTTTGGATCCTCGTCTACATTCGTTAGTAACGTAATGGCGAACATTTCAAAACGTAGCGCATCCGAGTAATCAGACATTTTTTTGTCGATTTCGTCAGAAAGCTTAATCGTTTTTTCAAGCTCACTATAACCTGTAGTTCGCTTACTGAGCTTTTCAGTCGGCACTGGTACAACGGGAATAAAATCGATGCCCATTGATGAGCGCTCAACCCTATCCTCTTGTTTTTCTAAGTCACCGTTGTATACAGCCTCTTCAATTTCACAGTCGTACTCACCAGCTTCTTCATGCCAAACTAAGTAATACGATAATTTCCACATTTTCGTTTGTTCTTCATCAAGCCATGCAATAAAATGAATCTCTTCCAGTTGGTCTATATCCCAGTCGCTATACTTTGCAATAACTTCTGTTGATGGATGCCAAATAATCTTAAATTCACCACGACGTTTATCGTAGTGAAGACGGGCATACACACCAGTTTTTGAAATAGCACGGTCTTTCGCTGCTGCTAATAACTTCTCATGCATTCGGTTGTCATCCCAAACCCATGTTAATAACCGTTCCTTCGCCTTCGCTCTACTGTTTTCTGCTTGTTGCTCCTCACTAGGTTCATATCCTGATTGAATCATAAGAGCTGGATCGTCTATCACATCAGGAGGAACTGTGACTTTCGGTTCTTTTTCAAATTGCCACGCTGCAATCATGTTTACGATTTTTTGAGGATAATCAAGTTGTATTTTCGTAGGTTCGTAGTCGAGATTGTCTGGTTTTTTATAATCAGACCATACGTTTAAGTCTCCTTCATAACGCTCATACAAGCGAACCTCAGACATAATGCGTGTCCACTCAGAATCGCCGAGTGCGGTACGAACTGGCATTACAATTTCCACTGGATTCATAAAATTACGATCACCTTGTACTCTCATTCAAGCCCCTCCTTCCTCAATATCTTGAATTCCCTGTAGTGCCTGCTTTACGTCTTGCACGTTTATATGCGATAGAAAAAGCCATTTGAACCGCATCCGGACCGTCATCA
The DNA here is from genome assembly GCF_019656175.1 of Bacillus sp. BML-BC051. NCBI lineage: Bacteria > Bacillati > Bacillota > Bacilli > Caryophanales > Bacillaceae > Bacillus > Bacillus sp. BML-BC051. The sequence goes on along the minus strand of NZ_BPLI01000020.1, from coordinate 58,608 downwards.
TGTGGATGCATCGGATACATTTCAAATTGCTCCAATAAAGCACGTAAATGTTTCATAAAACGTAATTTACCACTCTGTATATCAGGTAATAATGACTCAATACGTAGTGCTTTTCGTGTACGTTGCTTAATTTGTTTTAAGCGCGTCGATGAAGGATACCCTTTTTTCTGCAATTCCTCTCCAACCTTATCCGCAAACCACTCCTGCGCTTGTTGTGCCTCTACTGCGATTGATTCATATTGATATGCCAGCGTGTATTCTACAGCTTTTTCTAGCAATGTATTTGGATGAACACGCTCCATAAAAATATCGATAACATAACAAGTTCCTGTTTCCACGTTTTTCGCAATTGTAACTACTACGCTATAGTCACCTTTCTCTTTCCCCATTGCGAAATCAACCGCACCGTAATACAAAAGTTTTTTGTCTTTTAAATCATCTTCAGTACAGTACGTGAAATATTTAGGTTTAAATATCTGTCTTTCCTCGTCAGTCGGGTTACATAGATACTCCTGGTTAAACGCTTTGGTACCGTCATCTTCTCTAATTTCCATCAAATCGATGTATGGGAAATGTGATGGCCATAACGTTTTTGTACCACGGAGCATTTCTTCTTTGTTCTGCTCATAAAATTCACGAGCTTTATCAGAAGCCTCCTCTTCATCCACCTGACGAATCTCCCGCCACTCTTGCCATAAATCTTCACGCTCTGACCATTTCAAAATTGCCGGGAACGATCTTGATACGAAATCACGACGGTTCTTAATAACGTGATGCAATAAACTGTCGTAACAAACGATAGTACCCATATAAATACAGGCACCCTCTTGTCGACTTAAACCTGGTAGTAATTCTTCCTTGAACCAGCGTTTATTTTTTGCGATTAAATCAACTGTCGCGGTATTTTCTTTACTCTCCAAATCATCCAAAATGTAGAGCTGAACCCTTTTTGAACCGTGACGCAAACCACGCACCTGTGTCCCGATACCTTTTGCTTCGACTTTCGTATTTGTTAAAGTAACGAATTCTTTATCATTATCAACTTCATTTCGGCTTTTTTGTTCGTGAAGTAAGATACCGAAATCCTCGCGTAATTTTTCGTTATACTTTAACTGATCACGCGCCCAGGATATAAAGTCACCGGCTACATCAGATGTTTCAGAAATCAAAACAATATACTGCTTTAATCGATACACGACTTGATGACACAAATAACCATTACTCAGGTATGCGGTTTTCGCATGGCCACGACCTACACTCCAGGCTACTTTTTTCTTTTTCTCCCTACCTGTTGTGATGTCATCTAACAAGCCACATAAGGTTTCGTGAAATTCAGCCGCATCATCCATCGTTACTCCAGCCGGGATTAAGTTATCAGGATTTCCGGGATTTCCTTCTTCCGAGAAATACTCATACATGAAGTACAACATGTCATGTTCTCCACGATGTACCCTTTTTAACTTTTCTAGCTCATCGATGTCAGCAAGTAGTGTATCCATATAATATTCTGTAGCCTCGCCAGTTTCGTACAACTCCTGTAATTTCTTTGCTCTTTCTGCTACAAGATTGATACGCTCCTGACGTTCTTGACGGGCTAACCATTTACCGTCTATATATGCCATGTAGCCCGCCCTCCTTTTACTCGCCTGTCAATTTTTTTAATTTCTCAAGCTGTTCTTCAATTTCAGCATTTGTACGAGTTGCATTGCCTAAATCACCCTCGATTACTTTCTTATCAGTCAGTAAACCGAATCGCTGCATGTACAATTGCATCGCTTTTACACTTGGTTGCGGCCCTAAAATTAACTGCATTAACTTGCTGTATACCTGCTCGCGCTTCTCTGCGAGAAAACTATCGGCCACTTCACTCTTGAATGCGATGAAGTCCTGGTTCTTAGTTCGCCACTCCCAAAGCGTTGTCCGATTTATACCAAGCTCGTTCGCCATTTCGTCTTGGGTTCTTTTTTCCTCGTTATTCGATTCCATCAACTCATTTTCTACAAGCAAGTACGCCGCTTGAATTTGTTTAGCCGTAAGTTTCTGTTTTAACTCGTCTAACTTCGCCATCATCCCGCTCCCCTTTCTTCGTGAAATAGAAAAAGGCAATCGATTTAATATCGACTGCCTTGAAATTCGTATATTTAAACTTTTAAATCACTATATTTCCATGGTAAAATTTACTTGTATTTTCATATAAATTTAGAGGTGGTCTATAATCATGAATAGCTTTATTTTCTCAATAGGTAGACTTATAAATGGTACATATCATGCCGCAGGTACCTGTACTTTAATCAATAGGAAAAACACATTAGTAACAGCAGCACACGTAGTTAATGGCACTGATGTAAATCTAGTAATCAAGCTCAATGACAACTTTGACAATGGTTACCAAGACACAACTCTCACCCAATCAAATTTTTATGCTGTTAAAATCGAGCATATAGACCCAATAAGAGATGTTTGTATCCTTTCTTTGCAAAGTAAAAATGCCTTCTACTCGCACCTTAAGATTGGAAATTCTGATGAAATAAATCCAGGTGATGAAGTTACTATTTCCAGTTTTCCACACTCTGACTTGGGTAGAATTGTCTTGACCCAACAAACTTGTGAAGTTGGCGCCAAAATTCTACTTAGTTCTAAAAAAATTAAATCCAAACACCTAGTCTTGAACATTCAAGCACGTCCAGGACAATCTGGAGGACCTGTTATTAGAAAATCAGATAATACAATTATTGCTATACTGATTGGTGCTTACGTTCCCACAATTGGCGGCGGTATTGACCTTGGAGGAATTGACCCTCAAACATTGCACCAAACAACACATGCTGTTTCTACAGAATACATGGAAAGGATGTTATAAATGACTAATACAAACTCATTTTTCGAAAAACAAAAAGATTCAGAATGGCTTGATGTGTTACCAGATTACCAAAAAAGTATAGTATCTGAATTACTTGTCTCAAATTCTTATGAAGAAGCTGCATCAGCATGGCTTGAAGCCTCTGTTGATTATACATCTCCTTTCAGTGCGCAACCAAAATCAGAAAAGAAATTTTTTGATTTACTAAAAAAAGAGGTACAAAAATTACTTTGCGGAAGTCCTGATTATGCCGCTGAGCGAAATGAGTTTACTCAATTAACTCAATTACCTCAAAATAAAACAGCTATTGTTTCTATGGTATCAGCTTTAATTGGTGCAAAGGTTGGACTAGCAGCTTCTTTTATAGCACCAGCTATTGTTCTTATTTTCATGACGATCGGAAAAGCATCGCTTAATGCATGGTGCGAAATGCAAACCAACTAATCTATTGAATAGTATTATTATAAATAAACACACCCGCCAGTTACATAGTAGGTGTGTTTATTTACAAAAACTCGTTCTGTTTAACCCCTCGAGTTTAAAAATTCTGGCGGAACGTTACGAGCACCTGCCAGTCCCTCACCAGATTTGACCTCCCCCGGGGGATTTCTTTTTGCCCCAAAATAAAAAGCCGGAATTACTGTTCCGACTTTTTTTTCTTTTTCGCTCGTATTAAAGTACTTTTACTTATTCCAGTCTTTTCTTCTACTTGCTTATATGAATGCTTATTAGCTAATAAACCTAGTGCGTGTTCAATTTGTTTCTTACTGTACTTATTCGGTCTACCTTCCCTAAAGTCTTCACGCTGCTTAGCAATTGCCTTACCTTCTTGTGTCCGCTCAACAATCATGTCACGTTCAAACTCTGCGAACGCACTCATAACATTGAATACTAAGCGACCTGTCGGTGTATCCTCTATCAGTCCCATGTTCAATACATGTACCTTCACACCTTTTTCAAACAGTTCTCTCACAGTCTGTATCGCATCTACAGTTGAACGAGCAAAACGATCCAGCTTAGTAACTACCAAGGTATCACCTGACTCTAGTATCGAAAGTAGTTCCTTAAACTTAGGACGATCAGCTTTTGTACCAGTGAACTTCTCTGAATAAATTATACTACAGCTTTCCTTCTCCAGTGTTTGAATCTGTGCCTCTAAGTCCTGGTGAATCGTACTTACCCTCGCATATCCGTACTTCATTCATATCAGCTCCATTTCGGCCTAACTAATGACACTAAGTTATGACACCATTTAATACCTTGTGTCACTTTTGGAGTTATTTTGCGCTTGTTTTAAGTAATATTTTGCATTATAAGTAAATATAAAAACGCTATCATCATATAAAACGATAGCGTTTTTATTTACTTGATTCCGATTACTAAACTATCTCGTGCGGCTTCAACAACTTCTGTTGTTATTGTTTCAAGCTTATTAATTTCGAGTATTCTTTCAATTTGAGTGAACAGTCTCTGTATGAGCCTAAAGTTCCCTCCAGTAATCTTTATTATGCTAGTTATTGCCTCATAATCGGAAAAGTCCTCAAGCTTTATAGAAAGTCCTAACTCTCTCCATTTATATTCCAAAATATGATGGGTTTCATCTTTACTAAGTTTATCAAATTCATGGGCAAATCCAATTCTAGAGTAGAGTTGAGGGTATCGAGCTAATCGCTTTTCAATGCCAGGCATTCCAATTAATATCATCGCTATATCATTTCGATCGTAGATATCCCTAAGTTGTTCTAAATTTTGTACTTTTAGGCGATCTATTTCATCAACAATAATCAGGTCGATATCTTCATAAGCGTCAGTGGAGTACTTTTCTTCTTCTCCCTTAGTAAGTACTTTATACATAGTTCTTACCATGTTCATTCTAATTCCAATAGTATGAATCTCGTCAGTCATTTTAGTGGCTCGTACAGCTGGAGCTGTATAAAAAATTGTCCTAGCCTCAAGTATTTTTTCATCTGCATCTTGGCCAATTTCATTTGCTGTTTTATAAGCTATTTGTTTTTCAATGGAATCCCAATTTGCATAATACCTTGAGGACAATGTTTTTCCTACACCCGGTAATCCATAACAAATGCCTATATATTTATATTTGATACATGCATCACAAAACTCGGCAAATCGCTTATATTCTTTTGTTTCAATAAATTTTTGACCTTTATTCATTGAAATACCTCTTTAACTTTGACTTTGACTTTTTGGTAGGTTCATTTATTTTGTTCTCTAGATCCTTTTTCTTTGACAAGGCAATTTCTTCTACAACAGTTTTTCCAGAATCGAGTTGCTTTTTTAGACTTCTCCGTATTTTATTTCGTGCTGAAACAATCTCTTTTAAATCTACTGTATAATCGGAGATTTCAGGGGAAATAGCCGTACATAAGTATTTATCTTGATAAAACACTCGAATCTCCGCAATGTCTCTTGGATTATAACGAATAATGACAGTTTCTCCAATGTATGCAGCTAGATTTGTGTCTATATATCTAAGTCCTTGGAAGTGAATCCCGTCAGAATGAACCTTCCTTGGTTTCGCTACATTTAGCAATAATAAATCAAGACTTTCCAAACTCTCAGGCATATTGGGAAGAAATCCAGAATTATTCCACGCCTGTATCGGTTCTTTTTTTGTTGTACTGTGAACCCTATGGTGATAGTTACTTATAATGAAATTTGATAATTTTTCATCTAATTCTTTAATGGTAAGAAGTGAAGTGCTAGTCTGATTTCCCAAATAACCGGGTAAATCTTGCAGAAACAATTGATTAATGGTTAAAAAGAATCTCTCTATTTTCCCACGCCCTCTTGGAACACCAACTGTAGAAAAAACTAGATTAATTTTTAAATCAACTGCTACTTGCTCTAAATGGTTGGATGTAAAGTCACTCCCATGGTCTGTATAAAATATTTCAGGAATCCCACATATTTTCCAATCGGGATTGCTTTTTTTCCATATTGCTTGGTGTAAGACCAAAGATGTATGTATAGCAGAGGGATTTTCAAAAGTTAAGAAATATCCAGCGACTGCTCGGCTATAATCATCTAAAATGATTGTTAGCCAAGGTCTTTCTGGTTTTCCTTTTTCATTTAAAACTATAATGTCTAATGGGGTATGGTCTGCTTGCCAAATTTCATTGGGGTAGCTTGCCTCTCTTCGATGAATTAAATCATATTGATTGTTGTATGCTTTTTGGCCATCATGCGCTAACTTCTTCAGGCTTGGCAAAAGGGACTGTGATACCTTATGCACTTGATAATAACTTGGTTTTTCCCAGCCTTTTTTCTGACATTGCTCACAAATCATCCGATGAATAGACGTTAATGAATTCCTTTTGTACTTCAATATCAATTGTTCGATCGACACGACAACTTCTGGCTCTAAATGTGTTTTGCCGGCATCACTTCTTGTTTTTCGAATTAAACCTTTTAATCCATTTTGTTTATAGTCCTGAATCCAGTATTGCAGCGTTCTTTTGGCAATACCGGTTTCTTTTATAATAACAGTTAATGTTTTCTCATCGGTAAGATAAGGCGCAATGATTTTATACTTTACCATTGCTTCTCGACGTTGTTCTTCTGAATAAGCCGTTAATGGAGGATGTTCATTTTGCATTAATAACCACCTTTCCGATTTATTGTCTTTCTAAATAGCGATAAATTGTAGTACGAGATACACCCCATTTTTCTGCGACATCTTTGATAGGTGTACCACTTTCAATTAGGGATTTCATCATTTCTATGTCTTTCAATCCAAACTTTTCTGGTCTGCCACCGAGCCTTCCTCTTGCTCTAGCTGCCGCTCGACCGGCAGCCGATCTTTCTTCTATTAAATTACGTTCAAATTCAGCAAAAGCTGCGAATAAGTGAAACATCAATTGTCCTGTTGCATTACTTTTATCCATTGTTAGGTTTTCTTGAAGACTATGAAAACCAATACCACGTTTATTTAAGTTATTCACAATTTGGATCAAATCTTGCATGTTGCGTCCTAGACGATCCAATCGCCAAACTACAATTGTATCGCCTTCACGTGCATAATGAATTGCTTCCTCTAAACCAGGACGTTGTTTTTTTGTTCCACTCATTTTATCGTGAAAAATCTTCTTACAACCATATTGAGTTAGTGCATCTGTTTGTAAATCTAAATTTTGTAATCCTGTAGATACACGTGCATATCCAATTAACACCAATTATCACTCTTTCTAATTTTTACTCTATTACCATTGTAACATAAGATAGAAACACATTGGTTATTGAACATAGAATAATGAACAGAGTTTTATTACATATAAGACAATAAAACACGCTTCTTTTAAATCAAAAAGAAGCGTGTTCAGAAAAGGACGAGTTTTGGAACAAATATTGGGTTTAAGAAATATTGGCAGGCTGCTTTTTTGATAAAAAGCGCTTTTTTAATTTTGTTCCGCAATCGGTCCATATTCTGGAATAAGTGATTGTATAAATAATTAAATTTTGAGATAATTACCATTAAGGAAAAGGGAGTTTAAATGGAATAAGATTGCTCACTAAAAGAAGTAATGAAAATATGACTTATAAGGGGTAGAGTTATGAAGCATAAAATATCAGAAAGATTATTTAGAATAGATTGCGGATATATATATATCCAAGAGTTTTCCATTAAAGATGCAGATAGTATATACAGAATTTCAAATCAACCCGAAATATTTAAGTTCTTGCCAGACTGGAAATCAACAAAAGAACAAAGGGTAGATTGGGTTACCAATTATGAAATACCAGCAAATAAAGCCTTTCTTGATGCCGCTGTAAATACATCAAACATAGATGGTCATTTTTTAAAACTAGGGGTATTTATTAAGGAAACAGATGAATTTATTGGTTGGTGCTGTACAGGCATTAAAGATGAGCTACCTTCACCGAATAGAGAAATTATGTATGCCATTTCAAGTGAATTTCAAAAGAAAGGATACGCTACTAAAGCGTCTAAAGGATTGATTAACTATTTGTTTACAAATACAAATTTAGATGTCATTAACGCAGTAGCTTTAATTAACAACGTTTCATCAAATAAAGTTATTGAAAAATGCGGATTTACTTATCTGAGTCAACAAACGATAGAAAATGAATTATATAATCACTATATATTGAATAAATCAGAGTGGATGAAAAAGCATTAAATGAAAATGTTGTTGTTCCAGAAAAGGGCGCTTTAATGGAGCAACGAAAAAAGCCTAATTTCTCAATTTTAATGAGAAATTGGGCTTTTTATATTTACTCATAGTGCAAAATAGCGCTTAAAATAGGTGCAAAATAACTCCTAAATTGACAACCTTGATACTATCACACCCATAACAAAGTGTCAAAACCTTTAAGTTATGATACCGATATGAATGATTATGACCCCCTGAGTCTCAAAGACCCTTCTCTCTCAGCGAGCTCGGCTGATAAAAACACCCATCGGTTTCACCTTTCGTGTTGCCGACAGTTAGATAACTACTACAGTAGTCACCTTAGTTTCTACCTACTATATACGCCACAGTCAGTCCAATCCAACGGGCATAGAAAAAGCCAGGTACCCATGTGCTAGGTTCCTGGCTTTTGACATAATGAAAATATGGAGGATATGTACACAAAATACCTATCCTAGCATAAATTGTACCTAGAAAAACCCTACTTTGTCAAGCCTTGCTCAACTTTTTTTATTAGCTGGTTCATACCAACCATGTCACCATTGATTATCAGATAGAGCGTATCTACAGCTTTATCACAGTACTTATAATACTCATTGGCATTAATACTCAGCGTATGCAGTATTCGTTTCCGCGGAACCTTAACCACGTACCGCGCAAGTACGACATATCGCATATTCTTCGGTAATTGTTTAATCGCCTGATCCAGCACAATCTTATTCAACCGCCCATCACCTTTCCCGTCCTGTGCACCAGGTCCAGTAAAGCTAGGTGGGGCATCAGGGAACCGATCACCTACAGCCAACGATTCGTAATTCTCCAGCCATAGTCGTATCGTCTTCTTTGAAACATAGCCGTCAATTCTGGTCATCTCCGAACCTCCTGACTCAGAAAATCAAACCCCTAAAACAAACACCTTAAACCATTAATAGTATTACATACTATATAACTATTAATAAATACTACTATATATATAATATATAATTATTAGTTTTATATTTATATTATATATATAAGGTATATTTTTTTAAGGGGGGTTCTTTTTTATTGTCTTTTTCTTTTTTGAGTACTGTAGTGTATTAGACCCCCTCCTAAAAACTTTTCTTTTATATATTTTTATTTTCGTGTAATCAGCTGTGAATCTCCGAATCTTGAAACACGTGCCACGTCGCTGTTGTCTCATAACCACGTAGCACCGACTTTCCAGCTAAGAGAAACCGTTCCTCAGTCACTTTCGCAATCAATCCTTCTCCAGCATATACATTGCCCTGCTCTGTCTCGATATTCACATCACGTAACTGGTTCGTGGCCACAAATTCACTTACCCCATAATCCACAACATGGAGACTCCAGGTGAGCTTACCCGTAACAACTCCTTCTTGTATCGTCACATATCCATCGTAAAACGGAACATCTACTCCATCGATTTGTAAGTTACGGATTTCTTCGGACGTCATGTTCCTTACTCCTTTTCCATACAGCTTCCTCCCTCTGTTGTATTCATTTAAAAAACACAGCTCTTAACCACCTTGCCAAATCTTTAAATTTATATAACCAAAATATGCATTTTTTGTTATGATTATATAAATACGCATTAGCAGGAGGTTTCATGTATGACTACAACAAACGAAGAATACTTAGTTAACTACCTAGAAGAACAATTGGAGCATTATCAAAATATTTATGGCAGTAATCTAAATAAAAGATTCTTAAAATTTTATGAGGGTATGCCTGCCCCTTTAGATAAACTCTTTGCTTTTTTTCATGAAAGTTTTAACGGTTTACTTAACTACCTCAACACTAAATCGCAATCCGGACATTATAATGCTGATGAAAGCCGAATGTTATACAAGTTGATAACAGATATAAATACTTTGCAAGATCATACAATTGATACTCCATTTGCTTTTGAATTGAATTCTAACTATAGCCAATATCTCGGTTACTGTAAAACATTTCTAAGAACTAGCGGCGGCAGCCCATTACCAAATGCTTTTATCCCTGCGAAGTTAGAAGAAATTAATCCTATTTTTACATTAAAATCAGGAATAACAGCCGTGAGATCTACCAGTATTTTCACATTCCCTGCTGAAGAAATTGGTGGAGGCTCATACGCGACTGTGTATAAATACCTAGACCCTCTTTATGACCATGAATTCGCGTATAAACAAGCACTTGATGACTTAACAGAAGATGAAAAAGAGCGCTTTTATAGGGAATTTGATGTGATGAAAAATTTAAATCATCCTTTTATTCTTGATGTTTACTCATTAAATAAAGAACAAAATTATTACATCATGGAATGTGTAGATGAAACTCTAGAAGATTATGTTGAACAGCATTCTGACCATAAATTTATAAATGAAAAACTTATGTTTGTCCGTCAAATTTGTAACGCATTTCAATACATACATAGTAAAGAGATTCTGCACAGAGATATTTCACCGAAAAATATACTAATAAAACATCTTGATGGTTCAAAAATGATAAAAGTTTCAGACTTCGGTCTCGTAAAAATTCCAGGTAGTAAACTTACGCGTTTTGGCACAGAACTAAAAGGCTCGCTTAATGATCCACATCTAGGACTTACAGGGTTTAAAAATTACGAAATGTGCCATGAAACATACGCACTAACAAGACTAATTTATTATATTTTCACTAGTAGATTAGATGATGGAAGTTTTACCAACCCTTTATTTGAAGAATTCTTCAGAAAAGGAACTCACTTCGAAACTGTATATAGATTTGCTAGTACAAAAGAATTAGCAACTGCATTTTTTGAGGACGTAGCCCCATCATTAGCGGTATCTGGTATTTAAATAATACCCTTCTTTGCTAAAAACTGTCTTGCGTTATCTGTAAGCCGATAATAATAAACATGTTTATCATCTTTCGTGACTTGCTCCAGTAGACCTAACTGAGAGAGTTGTCCCAGCCACGTATCAAACTGCGTAGCCGGGATTTCTCCTCCAACCTGGTGCATCGCTCGTAAAATTGCTTCCGAACCTTTCACTCTATACCTCGTGACTTTACAATTTCTAGTGCTTGTTGTTCAGTAAAACCTTCTGAAACAAGTGCGTCAAAACGTGCTTTAAGTAATTTAGACATCTCGCGCTGCATTCGTATTTGCATTGGTAACGCCTTGACAAAATTGTCCAAAATCATTTCCAGTTCGATATTTGTATATTGCTTATTAGGTTCGCTCATTTTATCGCCCCTTCAAACGTGCTTCGAGTTCCGCTAATACCTGATCAACCCCTTCAGGACTTAGCACGAGTTTACCGCCAGCTAGTTCAATATTTTCTTCTGAAACCTCGCCTGTAATTTGGCAAGAGTTATTAGGATTATATTTTTGTAGAATAATAGATTCACCATCTACGAAAATCTCCATAGGATCCTTTACCTGGATACCTAATGTACGGCGTAATTCCATCGGAACCACAATACGTCCTAATGGATCAATGTTACGAATGATACCTGTTGATTTCATTTCTCTTCAGCTCCTTTTATCCAACTAGATTGAAGACGTCGTTCCCCTAGTTCTACAAGAGTGTTAACTTCATATTTTTCCGCAGGGATTGGAACCATCTTTCGCGGTTCACTTTCTGTATCAATATGAACACCTGGCACATACGTTAAAGCCTCAGCTACCGCATAACTACCATCAGGATTCTTCTGCTGCGTTGTCACCTGCATCACGCAACCGCCTTTTACGTTACAAACCTTAGTTGATTTCATCCAACCTTGTTCTTGAGAACTCGCTTTGCAAAGTAAAGCGAACATATCTACATCACCATAAACTTGTAAGTCTGAAATGTTCTTTTTCGCACCTCGTACTTCTGAAATGTTTAAATCTTTTTCCTTCATTTCTCTTCAGCTCCTTTTCTTTACTTCTTAATCGTTTCTATAACGCTAGCTAAACCAAAGAATATTACACAGATGAACCACGTTGTCCAAATCGGATATTCATATATAAGTTCCATCCAGTCACTCCTAGTCTTTATTAATTAGAATTACAGCCGGACCCTCAACCGTAATACCGGCTACTTCAATCTTTTCATGGGGGCTTACTTGTACTGTTGTGACACCCTCACGTGTCTCCAGTTCTTCACTTATGTTTTTTGTAGGTATATTCTTCATCTTTACTCACCATCCAAAATAACGCTGTATTCATCATTAGCTACGTAAAAATTACCGAATGCATCGCGTTCAGGGAATCCATTTTTCGTTGCCTGTACTATCTTGAGTTTCGCATTACATTTATGACATTTCGTGAATTTGTTCTCTTTGTACTCGTATTGATTCCCACGATTTCCACACATGCGGCACTCATAGCGTGTACGATATCTCGGATTGCCTTCTTCGTCATACTTAATACCTGTTTTCCAATGAATCGGATCAGCTTCTTCTTCTTTTTTCGTGATCTTTGCTATCTCTTCAACAGGAAACGAGCTACGATTTACGTCTACGATTGGAAGTTTACGAGTCGGCTTTTCAGGAGCCGTTTTGACAGTCCATTCATGAAGCTGTTCACGCGTAATATCGTCTACTGCGTTATGAATCTCCGTTTTTGCCATCGCAGTTCCTAATACTGAAACATCCACTTCTGGTGGGTGTTGATTAATAGTTTGTACAAGTTCCGCCGCTGTATTTATAAATGAAAGTTCATCTGTTTCTTTTTTTAATCTTAGAGTGGCAGGATCCGCATCAGAATCATAAAATTCTATATTCGTTTTTTCTGGACGTTTAAGTAATAAATACTGATACCCTACAAAACTGGAGATACCACCACGAATGTTATTTTTAATAAAGTCGAAAAAGACTGTAGTTAATGCATTTACGTTTGCTTCTTTATTTAAACGATCGAGTCCGTATTCATAAAGCATTGCGTGAATCGCTTCATGAAGTACGTTTTTCATTTGCCCTTCATGCTTCGCTACATTGTCCGAAATCTTGATTTGTTGTTCGTGATACGTTACTTCTGCAATTCTTACTTCTCCGTTTTCTCTTTCTTCAAGCCATCCTTTTACGACTTCCACATCGTACGGTACACTACCAATCATCAATTGTTTAGGTATATCCATATAACTTCATCCCCCTTTAATTTGGTAAATTATTTTCAATTTCCGTTCGTAATTTATCTGATAGCCACTTAAACTCTAAATCTTTTTTATCGATTTTTGCCTGAATCACTTTTGCCTGGTCCTTTGTATAACATTTACGGAAACCGTTGTATAATTTCGAAATTCCTTTCTGCAGCTGTCTCATTTCACGGTTCGAATAATAACTTACAAATTCTGTTTTACAGCTTGGACAAATGAAATAGTGCTTGTCCACACGGTTCGGTAATCGTGCTGTGAGCATGTGAACACGAAACACGTGCTCACATGCTTCACATTTCGCTTTTATGGGTTTCATAGTATTTGACTTCCCCTTTTTTCTACAAAATGAAATTTTTATACAAAATACACACAACTAAATTCACATAATTTCATATGATATATTGCATCATTTCTTTTTAGAGTGGATAGTCGTTACAGAAGGGCACTTTTCTAAGTGCTCTTATATTTACATACCAAATAGCGTTTTTATTCAGTTTTATAGAGCGGATTTTATACTTTTGTACAAGCACTTTTCCTTTTTGATAAATAGAATATATTGATACTTCGAAAAAGGAGAGTAAGATAAATTTGGCTGATTACTTTTACAATCATGGTAAAAAATGTTACAAAAAACAATCGGATTCTCACCAACAAAAAGCTACCTGCTCCATTGCAACACACACGATATCAGGTACTGGAGTTAATTTAAATGGAAATATACTACTTGATATTTTCGTTCCGCCTAACTCAACAATTACAGCTTTTGAAGATTTAACCAATAATCATAATAAAACATTACTTCAATTTTTTGTTATTGGTGGTCTCCCTCCTGTTACAGTTACAATTGTGACAAGAAAATCTTCTAGACCAATTACTGTTACTCTAAAGGCGCTTGATACTAGAATATTTCAAGTAGAAGATTTTGAAAGTCTTATTTTCACAAATGCAACTAACGAAAATGGTGGTGTTAGTATATTCGTTGAAAAAACATTCTGTATTTGCTGTAATAGCGAAAACAACTCTTGCGATAAATATTACAGTTAAATAAGTATGTAGTGATTATCTTGTGACATTTACTAAGGGGTGCCTATACAAGGTGCTCTTTTTTTGTATATTTTTTCGATTAAAATAACGATTTTATCTAAATCCATTCACTAATCCTATACTTCCGCATACAATAATAGTGCCTTTCTATTTAATGTGAGTTCGTCACTGTCGTTATAATGAGGCATAAGGAGCGCACTCTCGATTAGCGCTCTTTTTAATTAAATAAAGATTTTATTAAAATTTGATTCACTCTTTATTTTCAACTTCCATATACTTATACAGACTATAAAAAATACACAATATAGTTCTTTGTCAAAGAGCGCCATACGCCCTAATGGTGCTCTTTTCTATTCTTATAAAGATTTGTTTAATTTTCATTAACCTTATTGATTCTTTTGCATACATTACAATCACAAGGAATTCTACAGGTTTCCCTAGGCCAGTTACCTTGTATTCCTTGCACACCTTAAGGGAAGAATCCGTTTATAACAAACGGGTTCTTTTATTTACTCACCATAATAATCATATTTAAAATTTTTTAACATATCTTAATATTAATCAGGAATTACACTACCCCCCAGTAGATCTGTAGTTCCTGTAATTGAGCCTATAGTTCTGATTAGAACCTGTTTATAACAGGTTCTATTTATTTTCATTCTTTATCTCCGTCAAATAACTATTTTGTTTAGTTTTCTAACAAACTTATACGCTGCAAATACTTAACTGAGAAGTAACCACTAAATCCTTCTAAAAACACCACTTGTGAACCACTACTTGCTTTAAATTGCTCTGTTCTACAAGTCCAAACTTTTCCCTCATAACGCTTCGCTTCTAAGCAAGTGTGCATCACTACCTTGTCACCTACTTTTAATTCATCCATAGCACCGAATACTGTTTGATAAGCTTCTTTATATTTGCGTTTTATAAAATCCACTTGCTTCAACGTTCTAACGTTTGCAAAGCGACCTTTCATGTAGTCCAAACAAACATGATCTATATCTTCTGGAGGGCCAGGGAAGTAAGTAGAAGATTGCTTACCTCCACTCGTTGTATAAGTCATTTCAACCCCACCGTATTCATTCTTTATCATTTCAAATGCAGGTTTCATTTCTCATTCCCCTTTTCGATTAAAATAACGCTTTTGTTCAATTTAGTAATTTTTTGTATAATAAGAGTTAACTAATCCAGAAGGGACTGAATTATGCGCAGATATCAATATTTTTAATCTACCTATCACAACAACATAATGGAGGTAAAAGTATTGATTACAGAACTACACACACAAAGATTGCATTTAAGACAAATGAAAGAATCAGATTCATTAAGCTTATTTAGAATATGGTCTGATCCTGACGTTACAAAATTCATGAATATAAGTAATTTCACTGATGAAAACCAAGCGAAAGATATGATTCATTTTCTCAATGAACTGACTCAAAATAATAAAGCTATGCGTTTTACTATTATTGAAAAAGAATCTAATCAAATCATCGGTTCATGCGGTTATAATTCCTTAGATTTCGAAAATTTAAAGACTGAGATTGGCTATGATGTTTCGAAAGCATTTTGGGGCAAAGGTTATGCCCCTGAAGCGATTTCTGCTCTATTAGATTACGCTTTTACACATTTGAAACTAAATCGTGTCGAAGCAAAAGTTGAACCAGAAAATGTGAACTCCATAAAAGTATTACAAAAATTACAATTCACTTTTGAAGGGACTCTAAGAAAAAGCGAAATCTCAGCTGGGAAGCTTATCGATTTAAATATCTATTCGAAATTAATAACAGATTAATTTTAGTCTCTCGGCCTATACTATATTGAAGTATAGGCTTCCTTAATTTTTATACAAAATTCAAATTTGATTTCTATCAAACTCTTCAATCCTGTGTAAAGTTTACGTAAAGATCGCTATGATTCAGCCTGTCCACCTCAGAAACGTTATATAATGAATTTGCAAACACCTGATTTGCGCACAAGTACCTTTTTGTACGACATAACTCTTTTGCTAGGAGAAATCCTAGCCTTTTTTAATTGAAATCTAAAACACGGGGTTCTCAGGCTTTATCACCATTTTCGCTCTGAATCGATACCCTTTACTTTCTAAGTAACCAACAAGTGTTAACGCACTTTTCCCAAACCTTTCTGCAATTGCATCTACCGTATAACCTTTTTCAAATAGGTCTAAACTAATTCGTATTTCATTTTCTGTATAAGATTCTTGACTTTCTACAGGTCTCTCTAAGATCCCAAGCTCCTCCAGTTTTTTCTTTATTGCACTTTCTGTTCGCTGGAGTCGTTTCGCGATATACAAATACGTATAACAATTCGCTTTAACCATACTTCTTAGTAATAATTCATCTTGTTTGGTCCAAGGATCTCTCTCTTTTTTCCTTCTATACACATCCGCATCACGTTTGTCTTTCATCCATTCTGGTTCAGGTCCTAAAATCCCATATTCAACCTTTGAAAAATCAACTACCTGCTTATGCCGTTTTAACCAGTTCCAAAAATCCTTATAGTAAACAACCTTTATTTTTTGAGTTTTTGCAAATAGCTTTAATCTTACAGGAAATGCAAATCTTTCATACCACGATTCAATTGTTTTATAACTTACTTGTAATACATCTGCTAGTTGGAGCACTGTAAGCCCATTGAAGTGTAGGCGGGGATCACTTAACCCTATACGATTCGCTTTTAGTTTTATGGCATTTACAGTGCGATCTAACTTCTTTGCAATACTTTTAATGCTATATGTCCCCCAGGAATCCTCGAGATACGCTACCTCTTCTTTTGTCCAAAGAATAACTTTCCCCACCATTTCGCCTCCTTTTAGTACCCGGATGCCTAACGATCATGATTGATTTTATTTTTTTCGATATATGCGTTGTAAATTTCAATAGCCGAAAATCCAAGCGCTGCACCTAAGTACGCCAAGTCATTCATCAAGGTCATGTAGTGTGCGGCAGTCCATAATTTGTTTTCATATAAATCGTTAAACACATCGATAATTTCTGTTTTTGTATTTCCTTTGCTATTACGTACTACAAAGGCATCGATATATTTATTCCATTCACGTTCTAATCCAATCGATAAAGCAAAGTGAAGTGCATCAACAAATTCGTCTAATAACGGATTGTAGTACTCCTTATCTTCTTCCATCATTTGCCCCTTGTTACGTACACCTTTTGTAATCGGCTTGTTATTTTCACTCCAAAACTTATGACCACGCCACACATGAAGTAACTCACTTAACTCGTCACGAAATGATAATTTCTTTTCTTGAAACAAAGACACGTTTTGCAAACTACGTTTTTCCACAATCTTGTTATCCAGGTCTTTTTGAAGCTGGAATAAATGAATGATGTTCATTATTTTGCACGCTCCCCTTTTTTAAACAAATCTATAAAACTTCTCACCATTCTTTCTACACTGGCACCAGTTAAGGAATTAACAAAGGGTGCAGTTTCTGCGAATTTTAAAGAGTCCTTTTCAGGTATTCCCGCACAAATCAACTTTTCTTTTACGGCTTCAATAATTCTCACTCTTTTCTCGTTCTTACTATTGAACTGAGCCTCCATGACCTTTACAGCCTCATCCTTATAGCAATTATGCTTTTCCATGTAGTAATACACTTCTTTCCAAAACTCGTTGTCTTTCACTACAGACATCTCAATCGCTCCCTTCTTATCTAGCAATTAGAAAACTAACAATGACCGTTACCACCATATAAGAAACAAATAACGAAATAGACTTTTTACGTAAATTTTTAATCTGTTCCCGTAATTCGTTATTTTCTTTCAATACACGTTTTGCGTAATTGTCTTTCACTTTCACTTGTGATTTGTATAAATCAACTTCTAACTGCAAATCATGATTTTCTTGCATCACATCTTTTAACTGTTGCTCCGAATTATTCAAGTACACTACCGCCTTTCGTGTCTCACCTTTTGCTATTTTCTTTTTTTGCTTAACCATTTCACGTTTTAGTTTTTCTAATTTCCGATCGCTTTTCCGATTTTCGTACCCCTTCCCTTGCTGTCTACCACCCACAATCGCACATCCTTCCTACAGCTTTTTATTTTCTTAAATGCTCTAAAAATAGTTCATTGAAATTCTCGTTTTCTAGTTCTTCCAAACGTTTCTGTACACGATCCAAACGTACTGGACCCAAACCTAACACATCTTTTACTGCACGTAAGGCTAATGTTCGGCCATCTTTATACGATAAAAGGGATACTTGCTGCACTTCACCCCTGTGAAAACTTTGCCGCTCCCTTGTTCTCTTTCTCTCACGTTCACTTGCCCGGCGTTGTTGACGGTTCAAGGCGTTCATCGTCTTCCCCCCATTTTTTAAAGCAACTACTAAATAAAAATTCTGCGTATGGATCTTGTGGTACTGGGTCTAACACACCAGTCTTTTTATCTTTTCTTAATGAACTTACTACCCAAACCATGTTGTACGGTTCTCCAGCAATGCTTCCCACAATTTTTGCTGGCTTTACACGTGGTAATGCTGTTGCATGACGCTTTGTAAATAACGATTTACGCGGTCCCTCTCCTCTTCCCACATGCTATTCCTCCCTTTGTTTAAGCCAGGACTCAACACTCATTTTCTCGCCCCATCGATAACCTACACTTCCTTCTGCCTCAATCGGAACTGGAAATCCTGGTACTGGAGGTTGCTCCATAACTTGTTTAATTTGTTTTTCTACTGCAACTACAATTTCCGGATCATCATCTATTTCAAAAATGATTTCATCGTGAATTTGTGCAATCATATCGGCACTACCATGAGCAAGTACACCTTCTTGTTTACCAATAGATTCATAAATTTCATTTTGTACTTTCTTCATAATGTCAGCCGCACTACCTTGCACTGGTGTATTCGCTGCTTGTCTTTCAGCTGAGCCACGATCTCTTCTATTCGCGCTGTTAATGCCAGGTAGTAATCTCATATATCCATAAATCGTTTGTACATAGCCTTGCTCCCGTGCTTCTAAAACAATCTTGCGTTGATACTCTGGTATGCGTTTGTACGCTGTTTTAACAGCATTTACAATCTGCGCACATTCATCTAATGTTTTACGAATCATGTACTTCGTTTTAAATGTAAACTGTAAAGCGTGTTCCGTACCGCCATAAGAAATACCGAAGTTGCCCGCCTTGGCATCTGTACGTTCTTTCTTTACAATTTCAGCCTCAGACTTTCCAGTCATTACAGATGCGGTTCTACGGTGCATATCGCCACCTGTGTTAAATAACTCAATCATGACCTCATCGCCTGATTTCCATGCCATTAAGCGAAGCTCGAACCCTGAGAAGTCAATGAAGAATAATATCTTTCCTGGTTTAGGTACAAAGAAGTTTCTTATCTTAAACTCATCATTATCTGGTCTCGGTACGTTTTGTCCGTTCGGATTAAAGCTGTTTAAGCGTCCTGTTTCTGTGAATGGACTGTACCCTGCATGAATCCGTCCACTCATAAAGTTCAAGTACTTTTCACGTCCTATGATGTGCGAAGAAAGTAATGTCGTGTATTTTTGGATTTTCTTCAGCTGATCGATAACCTCCAACGCTTGTTCCTTATAAGGATGTGGTTCACGTTTTGCGATACGAATCGCTCCACGCTCTAACTTATCTAAGGTAGGGTCCTTGTCAGGATCAATACTTTCCCAATTTTCAGGCAACGAAATGCTGAGGTACTTTTCTTCATCGATATCGTTTAACTTATTCTCAAGCATAAATGCCATATCGATAAGTGCCTCTTGATCAAGACTCGCACCTGTTTTTCCATACTTTGCTACCGGTATTTTTAAGTAATCAAACATTAAACTTTTCACTTCGTTTGTCTTACCTGATTTACCGGTATTTATATCAATATTGAACGTTTCTTTCGCGATTTGTTTAATACGTTCAGCCGCTTGCTCTTGCATAATTTCCGCTTCTTGTTTCTTTTGCGTTGCAAGGTTTGGATCCCAATTCATTCCCCAATATTCCATAAGGCCAATAACACGTGTGAATGGCATTTCAATCTTATGGAGCCAGTCCTCATATCGCGGAATTTGAGCTGCAATTTGAGACCAATATTCGTAATGCTGCAGTGCGTAATCCGCATCTTCTGCTGAGTAAAGCAGTCCTTCACCTTTACTAGCATCAATTTCATCAAAGAAATCCACTTTGTATTTCTTTAAAAGAGCTGCAAAGTCGTTCATTGTTACACCAAAAATGTGTTTCGTAGCTGGTTTTAAACCCCATCCGCTTGTAGGTTTTTTCGGGTTATTAATCTTTTGAGGTGCTGCGATTTGTAAACACCGTACCCACATAATCAATGGATCTGCTACTTTTCCTAAAATGTATTTACCGTACTTCGCTGCATATTTCGTTTCAAAAGACAAATTGACCGCAATCTTTAATACCTTTTCATTTTTAAATAGGTATTCATCAAGCAAATCTAGAACCAATTTCCTAGCTTCACCCCTATCCATACTTGGTTCAAATACTTGACCAACTTTATGTGATATTGGAACAACTCTTGACTCGTGTGCCGCCGCTGACAGCGATACCGTACAAATTTCACCTTTCCACGGATCCAAGGGTGTTTTTAAATATGCTTTTTGTAAGCTCTCACTTCGGCTCTCCGCTTCTTTATCATCGATAATACCTGTAGCACATGCTTCTTCTATATCTTCAAAAGCCTTTTTATAATGCGTCCTAATTTCTTCACTTGCTACAGTCTCCCAGTCAAATCCTGCTTTACCTGTTTGTACACAACGCTCAAGATATTTCTTTAAATCTGAAACTGTAAGAATAGCCTGATAGTCTTTCACTTGTTGTGATTCTACTTTTGGCCAAACAATATCGAATTGTCCCGGCTTCTTCTTTTTTTCCATTTCTACCGCTAACTTCGATTCCTTTACCGGTACCTGCTTTTTACTACTTGCTAATGTTTTAGGTCTTCCAAATAAACTTCCGAGTTTCATATTTTCACTTCCAGTCATATTTGTAGTGCTTGTCCATATAATTAGTAGTACTCATCCTGTATGTGATCAAAGAGTCCTTTCTTCATGCAATACGCAATGTAGGCATTAAAGCGTGGTGTTTTTCGATAACCACCGCTTGTTAAAAGAATCATCCTCATTTTCGCTAATTGATTTACGATTGCTTTCGCTTCTTCTTTATCGATAGACAGCATTGCCTCAACATCACCAAGTCGTAAATACTTCTGCTGAGCGAACAATTTGATAAACTCATAGAATTTCATTTCGCCTGTTAACGTATCGATTTTCTTAAGATCCGCCGTAAACTTCTGGTATCTTTCTTCTGTCATTTCTTCCTCTTTTATTGCTAAACGAGCATAGTAATTTAAGCCGCAACCTGGAGCATTGTATAAAGCTTTTAAATACTCCCCAATAAACTCAACGTGTCCCGGCCAAACTTGAATTCTTTCACCTGATTCATCAACTGAATGTGTAAGTGCTGCAAGTGCTACTGCTAAACGAGCCACTTTATTCCGCTGATCTGAAGGAGAAACAAGTGGTATGTCATTCGCATTTCCATATACTTTCGCAAGGTCTGTCGCAACCTCCAGTACTTTATCAATCGTACCGTCTGTAAATAGCACGTCCTCCGGCTTACGTGACCAAGCATATAAGATGTTATTTTTCAAAGTATCCTTCTGTATAATCGATGGATACGTAGCAAGCGTTTGGTTGTACAACTCAGGATCCACATCACTCGCTCTCATAAAAACTGCAAAGTCAAAACGACGTATATCCTCGTTATTGAAAATATCTTTTAAACTTTCTGCGCCTTGGGAGTAATCAGCAAGTCGTTTCCCTTTCGGTACGTTCCCTGACATGATGGCACGTACTCTACAAGGTGTTTCAGCTGTTACAGCTCGTTTTACTTCCAGCTTCCCGTCAGAACGAGCAAGCGTCATTTCACCATAATCATCTTTCGTAATACCTGTATCTTCATCAATCCAAATCATTTCTTTGTCCGCTAACGGCCATGCCCCCCAAACGATGTACCATGCACCTTGAGCACCAGATTGTTCCATCTTGTACGTTAGACCTGTACGAGAAGTACTTTCCGCATTCACGCGTGTTCCAAGCCCTGCATATTTCATTACTTTTTCAATGAGTGCAGACTTACCAGTACCTGTGTCACCTACTATTTTTAATTCCACCCAACCACGTAACGGATTTAAATCCCAAGGTACTTTAAAACGTAAAACACTATGAAGTGTTAGCAATACTGCAAGTAATGTCTCATCACGTTCTACGATGTGTGTTACGTTGTACGTTAAATCGTTACAAATTGCTCCTAGTTTCTGTTCAATTGATTCTGCTGTATAATCCGCCGGCTGAAATGTTGCTAAATCTTCTTTCACTTGTTCATTTAGCTCAAAACTTTCAACCACATCCTGAAGCGGTACCGCACTCTTTACAAGTAGTGTTGACTCCTGATTCTTTGGATGTGGGTATACATAACCTGTTAATTCGTAGTACTTATTCTCACTTACGTTTAGTCCATTTACGGCGTACACTTTTCGTAGTACATAATTCCCTTTATGCTGCTCTTGCTTTTCGTCATCTTCTTCAGCCATCGGGATTACAAGCAACTCTTCAACGTTCATGTTTTCTAAAATATCGGTATTGTATTTCGGACAATTTGGAATGCCTGATATTTCTCGTAAAATACCTTTTATATTATCGTCACCTACACCTGTCATTTGAATAACTTCCCGATCACTTACGCCCAGGTCTTTATATCCTGTATGTGTATGGATGTCGTATAGAGGGCAATGTACCTTTTTACAACTTTCTCTGCCCCAGCAATGGTACTCAATGTTTTTCGGAATGATGTAAGGCGTATGCTTTTTCCCTGCAACCATGACACGTGTTTTTACAAGCTTTCCAGTAAGATCCGCATTGCCTGTCTCTGCTAAATGAAGTAACTTTGCATTTTCTTCTTCCTCAGCATTCTTCTTAATGCAATGACACATATCACCAGCACACGCTACACGTTCATAATCTTTGCTTCCCGGTTTCTTTTCGCCATGTAGTGAACGAATAAACGCGCAACCAAATTTGTATGTATTATCACCGCTGTATACCGCATCGATAACACTTCTCGTATTCGCAACACGTTGTTGCTTACCATACTCGTTATCCTCAGATGTAAATTTAAGCACCCAGTCTTCCAGCTCTTTCATTGTTTCTTCTCTCGTGTAGCCAGCGTCTTTGAAGTAACATGCAAGCTGTACTGTTGCCTGGTTTCGGTCACCGTCTTTTTTCCAGCCACCATTTAAAATATCAACTACACATGCTGGTGGTTTATCTTTCTTAAATTGGAATTCTTCTTTCGCATACTTACGAGCACTCGTTGCTGCAGCTTGCTCATATTCTTCTGTCTTATTTATTAGTAAATACCCCGTACGAGGTCTGTATTTCATTGCCTTTTTACGTTCTTCTGCCGTATAAGGTAGATCGTCAGCGTGTCTTGGCGATTTCGCTAAATCTTTAATTTCTTCCAGAGTTAATTTGTTTAACTCATTTACACTAATTTCTGTTTTAAATAGGTTTGTTTTTTGATGCATACTGTTCGGTAAACGAATCATCCGCTTTTCTGTATACACCACAAGGTCTAGTGACGTGAGTCCTAATCTATGGACTAAATACCCAGCCATATGTTTGAAGATTTTATGAAGGTCGTTTCTCGGTTCAATACCGAGTGCATCGGAGCTTATTAAGATGTGGAACCCTTTTGATCCAGAAAAGTAAATCCACATATCCGATTCACGAATGTCCATTTCTTTCGTAAAAAATTCCACCAGCTTTATTGCATCCTTTTGGCTGACTGATGGGTCTTCCGCATGGTCAAGGTCAAAATATAGGGGAGCAATAAATGCCTCCCCCTTTACTTTTGTGTCGTTCGCAAATCGTTGAACTGTAGCAAAGCAATTGAAATTGAATGCCTCTCCCGTTTGGAATTGCTTCACTTCAGAGGAAAGGATTCGTTTCCACGGAATGCTTCTACCGTTCTGATTGCTGTACCATGCGTCTACATATTGATACTCACTTGTTTTATCTTTCTTTTTTGCCATTTGTAGACGCCCTCCTTAATTATTCTGAAGCTTGTTCTGTTTCTTCTACGTTAATTCCGTAATCTTCTGGTTTAAATACACCAACAGGTTGGAAGTCGATACCGATCCATTGGTTACTAGCGTTTGTACGACTTTTACGTTCTGTTGTTACTAAGCGTGTAACAATTTTATTGACACCTAATTTAGACGGAACACCTAGAGCTTTATATTTCCCTGTATACACATTCATCGCAAAACGCCCGAAAATAATTGTGTCTGTTGGGCTAAAGCTCATTAAGTAGATACGAGGGAAGTCTTCTGGGCTTAACGTTGATACTGGAACAACTGACGCCATATAGCGAAGTTGAATATCATCTAATTCATAACGTTCTTCTGCTTGAGGGTTTTCAGCTAGCCATTGATTGAATACAACTTCCGCATCTTCTTTTGTTTTTTCCGCCACGATCAACTGACCATCTTCAGGAGAATCTTGTTTCCCCCATACAGACCAACGTTGCTCACCGTATCCGATTACTACATCAATATTGTCACCGTACATTACATTTTCATCATCTTTTTCTACGAAATTCCCTTTCTTGTTAACCGTTAACCACTCGCCCATACGGACAAAATCCATATCAAGACCGTTATTCGCTTCAACGAATCCCTGCTTTGTTTCTTCTAAAATTGCTGAAATATAATTGCTGCCATCGTTTCTTTTCGCCACCGCGTTATTTTGTACCACTACTTCATTTTGATTTGTTTCTTGTGTCATTATTTTTTCCTCCCGCGCCCTTGTAGGCCATGTTTTTTCCATGCTTTTCGTTTTGCTTGGCTTTTCTTTTTTCGATAGGTTACTTTTCTGTTATACGAAATCTCGTAATCTTTCGAATCGTATTCCGGAACCTCAACTATTATCGGGATTCCTCGTTGAAGAGTTAAACTTTTACCGGATCCTCTTGCAAACACCCTTATCACTTTTTTAACAATTTTTTGACCTGTTTCTTTCAAACCCACTTACTTCACCTCTTTCGTTGAAGCAATTAGTTCTGTGATTTCATAAAGCGCACCCACATATTCGTACTTTTCCATCGTTATCACCCCTTTTACCAAGGCATATCATTTAAGAAGTCAGCCACTGTATCGCGTTCTGTTTTCGGCTTTCTTGGTACCGTTAACCCAATTCTGCTGTATACTTTCCTACGGCTGTGATATTGGTCCTTAAATACTCCAACATTGTAGTCAACGTAATCGAACCAGTATGCTTCTTTATCCGGATTGTTCCGATCTGGACGCATGATACGCCCAATTTCTTGCTCTACTGATGAACCACTATTACTCTCACGGGAGTCACCACGTTTCGGCATTACCATGTGGCCAACTACTAAATGCTGCATGTCCAGTCCTTCACGCGCTAACTGAGTGGCAAACAAAATATCTACTTCTTTTCGGTCGCAAGCTTCTAAAATGTCTTTACGTTGTTGTTTTGTTACTTGCCATTCACGAATTTCTTTTTCTGAATACTGAGCAACCTTTACCTGCCAACCGTACTTACCTTGCTTTTTATCTACCGCATGACCACTATTGATAAGCTGTTGTGCATGTTTTTCGCTTTTTGCTTTTCTCCAGGTATAACGACTAATACCCCCGTGTACTACAGCTGTTCTAACATCGATACCGAATCTTGCTTTTGCCATTCGTTTTACGAGTTCTTCAAGTACGAAACAGTAGCGAACTGATTCTGTTATAACAATGGATGGCCCTAAACTTGCAGACTCAACAATATTCTCAGCAACTAACTTCGCACGCTTTTTATCAGAAATGAGGTGCCTTATTAGATCTGTGTAATCAAGATCTTCTCCACCAGCATCCACACTATCAATCGCGTTACGGTTACTTGCCGTCTCGTAATTGAACTCGGTATATACGAATTTCACTGTCGGTTTTACCAGTCTCCCAGCTTCATACATTCCGTCTCTGCTAATCTCATACACTTTTGGACCTACACCGTTGTACATATAGATTTCTAATCCATCTTTTCGGGAAGGTGTTGCGGTGAGGCCAATCACATTTTCAGCCGTTAACTTCCCAGCCGTTTCAATGAATTGTATTGCCGGAAAATGATGGGCTTCATCCACTACTACCGTCCCGATAAAATCATTTAGTGCATCGATTATTTGTGGATTTCGCTGCAAGGTTTGTACTGTAGCAACAATTAGTTTACCGTCTCCCCAATCATGTACACCGTCACCGAAAAAGCCGATACGACCAATACCAGGCATTGTATCCTTAGCTCGCTTTGCGGATTGATACATTAAGTCTTTTGTATGCGTAAGCCATAATGCTGCTTTACCCTTTTCGTAAATGTAGCGCATGCCCATTACGGTTTTACCTGAACCAGCCGGTGCTACACCTATTCCATTTTCTTGCATAAGTGCTTCAACCATCGGTGTCTGATCCTCTTTTAATACAAACCCGTCATCCCATTCCCCGAAACTAACATCTCGGCCATATGAAATCTGTGAGGTAATAACTTTACTTGGGTCGTAACCTAGGTTTTTCAGTACCTCTTCTAGCTTTGACAAGAAACCTCGAGGCGTAACAATATCGCCTCTGTCATGTAAAAACAATTCAAGTTTTGCTTGTACACCCCATGTAGGTCTACGTTGTTTTTTTGCTTTCAAATACGCTGGATTATCAAATGTTAGCGCCTTAGTAATTGCCGCCTTAAGAGGTGTACTAGCACCTCTTATTCGGATGTTGTGTTTTACAAAGATTTGTAGCAAGTGAGCACCCCCGATAGATCGTAAGAAGGTTCATGGTATGTAAGTCTTGGAAGTGGTACACAGGGAACCGTCTGACTTTGAAATTCTTCAAGTTTTATATGGTTCATATTTCGTTTTTTCATATGAATAAGAGCTGTAATAAGTCTGAATGCATAAGCCTCGTCAAGCCCTTTGCTATCGTTTAGAAAACTGATAAACACTAAACCTAAATTCCTATCAATAATTTGATCAAAATCTCGTAATCCGAGAATCTGATTCGGTCTCATATAATCTAGTGAAAATCTACGACTCTCTGTACGTTTCATTTCAGCTAATATATTTACTTCAGGTGTTATTACAATCTCGTCACCTGGACGAGTTGCACCTGCACCATCTGCAATTCTCATACGCCATACATTCGGAATTTCTCTCCAGCTTCTTCTAATTTCAGCTTGGAAATCATCCCCACGTTGCTGACGTTCACGCTGTTTATTTCTCATTGCTGTTTGTTTTGGATCCATAGCAACCTCCTATGCCAAAAACTTCAGTAGATTCGCTTGTACATAAGCTTTTGCTTTTACAAGATCCGCTGATTCTTTAGCTGTTTCCCAAGCATCTTTTGTTTGATAAATTTTGATATCAATGGACGCTAACTCTTGCTCTACGTCTGTAAGTTGTTGACGTTCTTCTTTGCTGTAATGCAGGCGGTACGCATCACGTAACGTATCATTCGTGAGAGCCACTTTTTGATCATTCACGTAAGCGTATTGGTTACGTCCCTCACCTTGAATTTGCATAAATGCCTCTGCTTCTTTTAGCTCTACTGCAGTTTTCAGCTTCACTTTTTTCTTAATTAGGTCTGCTTTTTTCCCATAAGCTTCTTCACGTGCTTTACCTTTTTCAAGAACATCCTGTACTGCAGCATCAATTTGTTGTAAGGATGCTTGTAATTCAAGTGGATCTAATACTCGAACATAGTCAGTCGGTACTTTCTTACCTAAAATTTTTGTTGCCGCTGCAAGTAGCTTTTCTTTCCCATGCTCGTCTTGTAAACTACGAATTTGATTATTTAATTCAGTCATTTTCTGGTCCCACCTCACATTGAATTTTTGGTAGTTCTACTACTAACTTTTTAAGCGTCACGTGCTCTTTAACAATTGAGTCAATTGTTATGTTCATCGTTTCTACTCGATCATGTTCCTCTTTGTTGTAACCAGCTACACTTATCATCAACGGTGAAAACTCTATTACTACAGCATTCCAATCATGTTTATTATTACTATAGTTAGGGCGTCTAAACGGGTTACCACTTGTGACCTGTACCGCCGTACCTTCGCCTAGTTCATTCTCATCAAACTGCGGTTTGTTTACAATCATGTTCGTAATCCCTCCTTTGCTTCCGCTATTTTCGTTAACGCTATTTCTACTACATCCGGATTAATACTTTCTGTCTCAGCAATACTCTCAACAATCGTATTAATATCGACTAGCACATCTTCCCCTGTTTCCGTTTGAATTAATGAGGCAAACTCTTCCATCGCATACGCTCGTTTCTTCTCAGCTTCAATCCGGCTACGGTCAAGTACTTCTTCACCAGGTTTTGCACTTTGAAGCGGAATCCGTTCTAAATCAAAAACACCTGGTGATTTTACATCGATAAGAAGAACTTGTATTGGTCTAGTAATCTCAGCTTCTGAAGCCGATAAACGTGTAATACTACCGATATTC
The DNA here is from genome assembly GCF_019656175.1 of Bacillus sp. BML-BC051. Classification (NCBI taxonomy): domain Bacteria; kingdom Bacillati; phylum Bacillota; class Bacilli; order Caryophanales; family Bacillaceae; genus Bacillus; species Bacillus sp. BML-BC051. The sequence goes on along the minus strand of NZ_BPLI01000020.1, from coordinate 29,845 downwards.
GCAAACACTTTTCCATCCGAACGCTCGTAAACACCAAAACCAGTATGATCGTGGCCACACAAAACCAAATCCGCCTCTGTTTTTACATCTTGTACTTTTGTGTACCTGTCAAAAGGCGGATCATGATCAAGCAGCATTCCGTGAGCCACGTGTATTTTGGTTGACTCATAATCTTCAATAATATCTGGTGAATAACCATACCCAGCTTTATCAATTTGATCACTGTATGGTGTAAACGTTAGCTGCACATGATTACCGTCCTGGTGGAACATGTGAGCTTGCCCAGGATCATTAATGACTGTAAGCTGCGGAACAATTAACTCCAGTACTCTAAGGCTTGTCCGTCCATATGTTGCAAGATTGTACCCGTATATATCGTGATTACCAGCTGTTGTATAAATGGGAACTGGACTTTCTTTCAGTACTTTTGCAAACTCTAGTAACACACTTGTCGTAACCTCAGGTCTATCAAACGTATCTCCAGGTTGAATAATTGCTGTCACACCTTTGTATTTAGCTAAAGCAAAAATCTCACGTAATTTTGCAACTAATGCCTCTTTGTAGTTATCCTTACGGTTACGAGGATTGGTACCTCTTATATGTGGATCACCGAAATATAGAAACTTCATACTCTCACCTCTGCTTTTTCGTGCTCTTCGTAACGTTGTATCTAAGGTAATACCGCCATCAACAATATGACGCATTAGTGAAGATTGCTTGATTCTTTTTCTTTAATAACTTCTTTTGTAACTTCACCAGTTCCAAGATTAATTGATACATCGTCGTCTTCTTTGATACCTAAAGTATTTTGAATTTCCATACAAGCAGCGTCATGACGTTCAAAAACTGGTTTTAATAGTTCCTCAGTTCGCTTTACGTACTTCTCACGAATAGGAGCAATCTCAGCTTTATATTCAGCTTGAAGTTGTTCTTTAATAGCTTTCTCCGCTGCATCTGCAGCTTGTAATTCCTTTAACTGAGCTTCCGTTGCTTTCCCGATAACTTCCTCAGTAATTTTTAAACCTGCAGCACTAGCTAGTGCACCTTTTAACGCATTTTTAATTTCGCATTTCATACACATATCCAAATCTCCCTTTCTATAAAGCAGTTACTATGCTTTTTCCTTGTTTTTGAGTCACACCAAGTGCTACGTCACCTATCTCAGCTAAATGAGTACTGTGCGTAATTAAAATGATTTGACGTTTAAATTTCGTACTATACTCCTTCAAGAAATACGCCACATTTGGTGCGTATTCTTGACTCACGTGCTTTCCAACCTCATCTAAGAATAACGGTCCTCTTACACCACTAATTTCTCCAACAGCCAATCTGAGCGCTAAACTAACTACGTCTGCTACACCACCACCGCGATCATAATCAGGTGGCTTTAATTGTGTCCGTACATCCTCAGACTGTAGCCAATACTCTGCTACCGGTTGATTACCTTTTACGGCAATTTCAATTTCGAATCTGTAGTCTTTATCGAAAACAACTGTAAGAGCTGACGTAACAATTTCTTCTATACGACGTTTTGCTTGCTGCCTTGCATAATCACTTGTCTTTTGAAGAAGAATTTGTACTAAATCAAACTCTCCAAGTTGCTCCTCAGCTTTTGCTTTTCTTGCTTCTGCGCTTTTTTGTTGCTTAACTAACAAATCACGTTGACCGATTTTCATTTTCAATTTATCGCTTGCCTGACGGATATCCGCTCTTGCTTTTAGAAGCTCGTACATAAAAATAGCCTCCTTATACCTGCGGGATGAGTCGTTCTACATGCTCCAGGTTTTCTTTAACTGATGTATCAAGCTTATTGATTTCTTCCTGGATCGTTTCAGGCGTTACCCCGTACTGCGCCATTTGTTCAGCGATTTCTGTTAATTGCTTTTCAGCTGAAGACTTTTCCGCCTCTGCTTGGATTTTTGCTGTTTCTGCTTTCTTTAAATTTGCTTTTGCAATTTCAATACGTTGTTTTAATTCCATTACTCATTTCCCCCTTCAAGTTGTTTTGATAGTAAATTTTGTAGCTCTGATTCAAGAAACTTTTCTTTATCTTTTAAGTGCCCAATTATGACATAGCGAATAACTGTATCCAGTTCTTTACGATTTACCATATTTAATTTGTGAATACTGTGATAGACATGATGCCTACGAAGATCTATTTCAAATTGACCTTCCCCACTTTCTAGAGCAGCTAACGTTGACCGCACTTCGGAAAGTGCTGTATTTAAACGTCCAACGGTATTAACGTACTCATCAATTTCTTTTATATTTACCAACACTAATCACCCCTCAATGAGAATGTTCAAAAGACATCGGCGATTCGCATAGCGGACAAACTCCACCAGCCTCGTTCCATGTCTCTTCCAATTCCTTAGTGTAATTTTCAATGTGCTTTTCATATAGTTCCAATGTGCTTGTACTATGACGTACTCTTTGATGCCAGATCATATAGTTTCGTAACAACTCTTTTAATTCAGCTAAATGAGTAACATTGTTCTCAGCATTTGCAATCTGTATTACCACTTCTCTCGGACCATTTAAATGTTCCGCACGACTTTTCCGGCTCATATAATAATTTTGTATATTCTGGTATTTTTGTAAGAGCACACTCATTTGACTTAGTTGTGTAATACTGGTTTCGCATTCTTGTAGTTGATCTGACGCATTACCAGGTACAGATAATCTTTCTACATCCTTACTTGTTTTTTCGTAGCGTTGTTTAACCACGCTATGTTGTACATAGAGTTTCTTTAACTCATCCGTTTTCTTTACTTCCTCTTCAATCACAGCTACATTAATGTTTGCAATTACAGTTAACCTCTCGACCTGTAATTGAGCTTCTTGTAATACTTGACTATACTTCTTATAGTTTTGTGATAAGATAGAAAGCAAAGAATATATTTCTTCGGATTTAGTAGAACCTCGTAACAAGTTACTTACTTCTACTAATCCATCAAATTGTTTTAGTGTTTCAGTCAATGTCTTCTTGGCGGTGGACAGTGACTCGTATCTTTTTTGTAAGTCCAGTAGTGTTTGCAGACGCTGCTGGTCTTTTTCTGTTTCTTCAAGTATTTGTATAAGAACCGGCACCTTTGAGAGTCTCTCATCCTCAACAAACGCTACACGGAATTTTTCAAATGCTATCTGTTGTTGAGTTTGTAGTTGCTGCAGTACCTCTTTCTTTTTATGTAATTCTTCTACATGTTCCATCAAACTTTCAGCTGTTTTTAACTGCTGTACTTTATCATCCACATCCAAGTACTCGAGCAAGTTACCTGCTAATCTCTCAATTTCTTTTTCAGCTAGTAACCTCTCTTGCCTTGCTGCGTATGTATCTTTTGAAACACTTTTTACCGCGAGATCCACAGCTTCTGTTCCTGCTAACTTACCTAGTACTTTTGCACCCGATGATGGTGTCTCACTTATTAAGAACGGAGCTTCGAGCTGAAATGCAAAGTTTAAAGCAGTAACAAAATCCCCAAATGTTTGCTTTGTGATACCAAGTAATTGTTTTACTTCTTCCGGTACCTCTGACTTCTCAAATACACTTCCTGCATCGCCTGGATCCGTTTGGATTCTGTACGATGTTTTTCCTTTTCTACGGTGCTTTGAAATAATAATGCCGTTATCCATGTGAATCGCTACAGTAGCCTGTCCCACTGATTCGTTAACAAAAGCCTCACCTTGAGGTTCGTTAAATGCTATCCAGCGAACCGCTCGTATGATGGATGTTTTACCACTATCAGATGGTCCGGTAATTACGTTCAGCCCATTTCCTAAATTGAAATGGCTATTCGTATGTGACTGGAATCCTTCTACGAAAATCTCATTAATGTTGGCCAACACGTTCACTCCTTTCCGTTAGCTTTAACATGGTGTTTACCGCTTGTTCTTCTGAGCCATTCTTGAAGTAATTTTTACTTTCGCAACATACAGCTTTTACGTCTTTTGCTTTTACTAATCGAGTCGCATAAGTCACGTACCGTTGCATGTGTATCACCTCCTTTCAATTTTTTAACTTGCCTTTACTTCTGTTTTTTTCTTTCTTGTGACCGTTACTTTAACACCTAAATATTTTTCGTATACTTCTTGAAATAGAACTTCCTTTTTCTCTGTACCGTAGTACTCGTTACGGACGTATAAGCCGGATGTCTTTTTCCCCACACTCCTCAGCCCCCTACAGTTTTTTCTAAGTAATGAGGATAATGCTCTAAAAATTCTTCTTTTGGTGGAAATCCCAGTTCAAACGATTGTCTAACTTCTTTTTTACTGGCGATTTGCAAGTAAGCGGGTAAATAAAAATGTTCCATAGGGAACCCAAGTACAATTGCGATTTGCAAGGCTAATTTTCCTCCCGGATCGCGTCTACCAGTCTCTAAATCTGCTATATGACCAGGAGTCACACTAACCTTATCCGCTAGAGCCGCCTGCGACATACGTTTTTTCCCACGTAAATCCGCTAACCAAGTCCTTTTCATATGTCCACCTCCAGACAACCTTTAATGATTTTTATTATACTGGCGTTTTGCAAGTAAGTAAAGTGATTTTTCAACTTTTTTATGAACACTCATCTAATTTCACTTGCAATATGCGTGTATTTACCATTGTGTAATTGTCCAATAAAGTGTTATCTTATATATAGATAACAACAAAAAAATAAAAAACGTTTTATATATTTTTATAAAATTTATAAAAAATAAAATCGATGAAAAATATAAAAGAGAATTTAACGGGGGTAAAAAGTATGGATATAGGAACTCAATTAAAATTCTTACGAAATAGACGCGGTTGGACAATGCAAGAAGTCGCAGATCGTATTGGTAAAAACGATTCTACGTATAGTGGATATGAGACAAATAAAAGAAAACCAAACGCTGAGGTTCTTGTACAGCTAGCAGACATATTTGATACTACTACAGACTTCATCTTAGGAAGAACAGAAAATCCAAACGGTCTTAACTTTAATGTAAAAGACTTTTTAGATCAAGGCAGACTTCATTCTGATGGGGTAGAAATTACGGATGAGCAAGCTGAAATTGCTAATGTTTTATTAAGACAACTCCTACAAAGAAAGCAGCAATAAGTAAAAAAGGATTAGCCAGATGCTATTCCTTTTTTTGTTGCAATATAGCTGCAATTTGTTTGTACTGTTCCGGAGTAATCTGTCCTTGCTTATACAACTCCTCCATTAGATAATTCATATCACAACTTACTTTTTCAGCTCCGAACAACTCCCTAATTAAGCGTTTTGTTTCTTGTTTGGCCGTCTCTTTTTTCACCTTATTTCCTCCCCTTCATCCTTACCAATTTGTGAAATATGTATCAAGTGGTATATTTTTTCCGAAACTTCCAAAAACGTGACACGCCTATAAAAGACGAAAGACGCTACTATAAGTAGCGTCTTTTTAACTATTCATTTATATTACATCCCACCGGGATCGACCATCATTAATTGTACTTCTTTAGTATGTACAGTAGCTTTTTCTTTACCTAAATCTTTAGTCTGATCTGCACCAGCACCGATAACCCCAATTGATAACGCAAGTGCGCATAATGTAGTGACTAAAATTTTTTTCATTTTACAACACTCCTTCAGTTATTAAAATGCGCTTTGGAAGTTGCGCATATATTATACTTCCCGTTTTTTCAAATTTTTCTAAAGATTCCCTCGCCATAATTGTATCATTTTCAATTCTAGAAAGATAGTACATTTGGAAGGCCGATAGACCTTGATCTTTTAACCTTTCAAAAATTCTATAACCATTTTGCTTATCACCATATAAACACTCATAATAAGCAAGATCACCATCACTAATAAAATCAAAATCAATATTATCTAAATTAAATCCGAACTCAATATATAAAAAGGCAAGAGTCGTTTTAAAAGAATTGTATTTTTGAGTTCCTTTCGGTGAACTTATACCTTCAAGACATTGAATAGCTTTCAAGATATATTTTTCCGCCATTAATGGATTTTCAAAGATATAACTTTCACCTAAACAACAATATGCTGTAGCTTTTACAACTGTGAAATTCAATTCGGAATTTATAATGGCATGGCACGTAGCTCTACAGCTATCAATTTCATTGGCATGCAACTGAGTGTACGCAATTCGTTCCATATGCTGCATGCGTAAACAATCTTTAATATAACCGTTATCCATCTTAGCGACATAAGCTTCTGCCGCGTCCGCGTATGATGACATAGCACTATACCTTTGTCTATCATATTCTGCTGCCATTAGTAATGTATTTAATAATACCTGACATTCCAAATCTGATGAAACACGTGTTTTGTATATTTCCTCCAGAAGACTTTGTCCTTTTTTCCGATTCATATTCCGTTGGTTATATAGATTGTATACATTTAAATATTTACGTACATCTTTTTGAAGCTTCTTGAAATCCGGATCTTTTGTTTCCATTTTGAATTTTTCGATTAACATATCTATAAGATCGTATTCTCCTGCTACCTGGCAATAACTCAATGCTTTTCTTACATTCAAGCTAGTTCCACACTTTAAAATAAAATCTTTAATCCTTCTTGTTTGTTCTATGGGACTTTTATACACATGACGAACCAATTTTTCAAAAACATCAAATTTCATTTCTCCTGTTACAAAGGACAGACCATTTGTAATTGTTGTTCTACTAATACCTGTATCTTTCGCTAACTTTCTTGTACTAATATTATTTGACTGAATCGTGTTATTCAGTTCATTCATCAAAGCCCTCATCCGTATCCTCCTAAATAGAACACAAGACACAGCCCCTGATTTTCTCAACAAGAAAACGTTCCATATGGATTTAAAACTATTTGAAGTGTGATATACTTGAGGCTGACTCATGGAAAGTTTTACCTACATTCGCTAGGGTAAAACGTCACAGTTGTGTTACCGCACTACTGTAACGCCGTGGGTCTTTTTGCTCTTTTTTTATTATTTTCATCTTATCATAAAATTTAGAACATTCGTTTCACTCTTTTCTCAAACAATGTTGAGAAAGTTTTTTCTAAATTTTTAAGAATCCCAACAAGAAACTTCCCCCATTATACTTCAGGGTAATGGGAGACTATTTGTCTTCTCGGTTTATAATTTTTGTCCATATAAGCATACCGCAGACGCTGAAATTCGAGAAAAGAGCAAAGTAAAAATGGAGTCATTATTTACTTCAGCACAAGTATAATTATACCGTCCAGTCATTTACCTAGCTTTTTACTTTCAAAAAAGCTAACTTTAATTATTGATAGTTCTATTTAACCTTCACCATGAGATCATTACAGAATACATTCTTAATTTCTCTTAGCTCTCAAGCCGTAAACAAATAGGGTGCCAGTACTTGTTCCCAAGTTCTGACACCCTATTATTTGTTCTTATTCATTTTATTTCAATTAAGGAATATAGAAAATATTAGTACATGTAGTTTATGCAGTTACATGTGTTCCCCTATACAAAACTGCTATTGCCACTACTATAAGAATCATCCCCATAAAAGCAGGTGCGGCATGACCAAGTGATACATAGAATTGCCCTCCAATAATTGGACCAATCATTCTTGCCAAAGCTTGAATAGATTGGCTACCGCCTTGAATCCTTCCTTGTTCACTAGAATCGACAGACTTTGAGAGCATCCCATTAAATGAAGGTCCGAAAATTGAATCACCAAAGCCAAACATTAACATTCCAATGATAAGAAGAGGATATAAGGAAAACAAAGCAGATGCTGCAATAAAACTGTAGCCAATAATCTCCGAAACCATTCCAAGCATAGCTATTTGTTTATCACTAAGCTTGATCAAAAGCTTTGGCATTATAAAAGCTTGTGAAATGATATCTTGAAAGCCCATAATTGAAAACATAAGTCCGATTAGTGCAGGTTTCCAGCTAAAAGTATCCATCGTAAATTGTGTAAAAATTGCTTGTAAAGATCCGTTAGGTATCCAAAGTAAAAACGCTGAGATGAGTAACCATTTTAAGTTTTTCATGGAAAGTATATTTGCCAGCTGTGCAAAAGGATTTAACCTTACAAAAGTAATTTCTTTTAACCTATTATTTTTGTCAAGACTCTCTGGCATATATTTCATCCCATATAAAACATTTAATAAAGTTATAAGTGCTCCGAAATATAAAGGTACAGAATGACCAAACTTTGCAAGTAATCCCCCAAGAGTTGGTCCGATAATAGTTCCTGCACCTACCACTGCACTCACCCACCCAAAATACTTCGTTCTCTGTTCTGAGGGAATGATATCTGCAAAATATGCAAAAATTGTACTGATGCTCCCGCCTGTTATTCCTTCTACTATACGTCCAGTAAATAGTACCCATAAAGCCCCTCCTATACCAAAAACTAAGTACCCGATTGCAGAACCGAAAAGGCATATTAAAAGTAATGGACGACGACCATATTTATCGCTTAAAGCTCCGAGTGCAGGAGCCGTGAAAAACACGCAGACCGCATAAACAGAGGTCAGTAGCGTAACAACTAGAGCCTGTTCTTCCGGACTACTTATATATGGCTGCACTAAGAATGGCGCTACAGGCATGATGATACTGAAACCTATACCACAAAGAAATACCGAAATAAGACCGAATATCAAAGCATGTTTATCTATGTTTGTTTCCGTTTCATTTTGTGATCTAAATATAGACATTTAACTTCTCCTCTCAAAACTTTTTGTTGCTTTGTCAACAAAATAATAACTTCATTTCGTTGATTAGTCAACAAAAACACAATAATAAAAAGGTAGCCTTACTGTGAACAGGCTACCTTTTTATTATTTAAATGTACCTCGCATGAACGGGCAAACAAGTTAGTTTTTCGGGATCAACTGCCCGAATGCTTCAACTTTATTACGACTTTATATGTATCCCTTGTTTCTTTATTTCTGCATCCAAATGCCTACTATACTTTTCCACGAAGTTAATAATACTGTCGAATTCTGCCTCGGTTACTTGCTCAAATACAGCTTTATCCCGCTCTTGAAACTCATTGTGCAACTCTTCGTGAATTTTATATATTTCTTTCCCTTGTTCAGTAAGCCTAAAATATATTTCTTTTTTATTCTCTGATTTCTGGTAACTTTCGATAAGGCCTTTGTTTATGAGCTTCTTAGTCATTCTACTTATTGCACCGCGAGTCACATAAAAAGCCTCTGCAAGTTGTGTCACGTTAGAATCTGCATTATTTTCAATATATTCAATGCAATGTACTTCAGAAGACTTAAAACCTTTAAGACCTTCTTCCATCTTATCTTTATTAAGCCAAACTAGCTTATTATATAATTCCCTGAAACCGTTCATGACCTGTTCTTCCTTATTCATGGCCTATCCTCCTAACAGCTCATTCATACATTAAAACTATTATATTAAATTTATGCTTACGTTTCGACAATATTGATATAATTATTTGAGCTCTCTTTGAAAATAGACGATTGCATATAATAATTCACTATACATTAGAAAAAAAGTAAGAGCTAAGATTAGTTGTCTTAGCTCTTCTTCCATAAAATTTATATTTTTTAAATACTATTTCACTTCATTGGCTACAAAAAATTGCTCACAAACACTTGAAATGCGCTGCAAGTCTACGTTTCCACCAGATATAACCGCGACTACCTTTTTCCCTTTAATATATGGATCCACTTTCCCTGCAAGTAGAGCAGCAGTAGCTAATGCGCCAGCTCCTTCTACAACAGCTTTACCTCGTTGTAATAAGTCTTTCATCGCTACTTCTAATTCACCTTCTGATACTGTTACAATATCATCTACTAATTCTTTTACTACTTCAAAAGTTAAATCGCCAGGTATTTTAACTGCGCAGCCATCTGCTATTGTAGGTGCCTCATAATGCTCTACAATCGTACCTTTTTCATAAGATGCCTTCATCCCATGAACATTATCTGCTTGGACACCAATAATATTAATGGATGGATTAAAAGATTTTAATGCAACAGCAATACCAGAAATAATTCCACCTCCGCCAATTGGTACAATGACAGTATCAACATCCCACATATCATCAAGAATATCTAATCCTATTGTACCTTGACCAGCCATTACTTCTACATCGTCATACGGATGTAAGTATGTTTCACCTGTTTCCTTAATAATCTCCTCACATTTTGCCTTCGCATCATCAAAAGTTTCACCATATAAAATCACTTCTGATCCGTATCCTCTAGTTGCTTCAACTTTCGCCTGAGGGGCAGAAATCGGCATCACAATTTTACTCTTAATACCAAGTAAATGAGCAGATAAAGCGACTCCTTGCGCATGATTACCAGCGGAACAAGCAATTACTCCTCTCTCTTTTTCCTGATCTGCCAGCTGTGACATTTTATTAAATGCACCACGGAATTTAAAAGAACCCGTTAATTGCATATTTTCTAATTTCAAGTGAATCTCTCCGCCTGTTTTACTAGTCAAATAAAATGATTTTACTAATGGCGTTTTACGAGCATTTCTGTCTAAAATGTTTTGAGCTTTTTTAATATCATCTATATGTAACGGTAGTTTTTTAGTTATCATACTAACACCTCTTCCAATGATCTATTCCTAAGTTTTCGTATGTAGCAACTCCTTTATACGAAACCATCTATATTAAGAAAAAGTCTTTATATATGTACCTCACTCTGTAATACACACAGTTGTAAACAATTCAACATCCTCTTCATGTCACGTTCTTTGTAATGATTCAGGCATGCAATTTGGATCCAGTTATTCTTTTGTAAATACGCTGATTCATAATGGACGATATATCCTTGTAACGCCAACGCATCTCCTAACGCTTTAGAAGAAAGACCTTTATTTAATTGAATGGTAAGTATAATTGGCGCAGCATGTTCTTTAGGTGAAACAAGTTTTAACCCCATAGTAGCAATAGCTTGTTCAATATATGCATACGCCTCTTTAATTTTTTCAAATGTCATTTCATCATCAAATCTTTTTAAGGCTTCTTGCAATGCATACATTAAATTCCATGAATGTGAATATGGAATACTATCATTTTCTTCGTACATACCAATGTCTATATAGGCCGGTAATGTCTCATTTACTTTCACATTGTGATTATGAAAAACAAAAGATAATCCAGTAAACGATTTAATTGCCTTTCCACTAACACCGCTTGCAAAATATACATCATTCAAATCTATCGGTATTGCTCCAATTGAGCTAATGCAATCTACACATAGTTTCACTTTATACTTTTCACATAAAACATTTAGTTCTTCTAAATCATTTAACATTCCGGTTGATGTTTCATGGTGAACAAACCAAAGCCATTCATAATTGTCAGTTTCCATTATTTTTTCTAATTCGGTATAAATAAACGGTTCTCCCATTTCTTTTTTATACGTATCAAAATGTAATTGCGCGCGTGCTGCATGTCCAACTAATCTATTACCAAATTCCCCATTTGTTAATACTAGTCCTTTCCCTTTTACAGAACGTAACTGTAAAGCAATGGCATCATTCGCTAGCGTCCCTGTACCTAATAGTATTTGCACACGTTTCGCTTTTGTCATTTGCAGTAAACGTTTTTTCACATTTTCCATCGTCACTTGAAATGACTTAGAACGATGCGAAATAGGCTTAGTAGAAAATGCCTTTCGAACATTCTCTTCAATATCTACTGGACCTGGTAAAAACGTAAATTCTTTCGTCATTATCCCCCCAACACTCGACGCTTCAAACATAGCAGGGGTAACATACATTGGCTGGAATGCTGCTGCTTCTGTACCAACTAACGTATGGAAAGATTTGAACCCCATTTGCTCATATAAAGGAAGTTCACGTGTTGTAGCAGAAATGAGTGCCAATTCATATCCATTTAGAAGTAAATAACGATGTAAAAAGCGAATTAAACCTAATAACGCTCTTCCATTTCTATATTCACGTTCTACTGAAAGTAAACGAATTTCATATACATTTTCTCCATATTCTTGCAAATAAAAATCTAAATTTGAAATTTTATAATCTAACGAGAATGGTCGTTTTCCTCGCAACGCGACCATTCCTACTAACTTATCGTCATCTAAACAAATTAAATATGTATTTTCTTCATGAAAACGATCAATACGAATACGCTCTTGCGTTTCTTCATGTTGCGGAATTTCTTCTACAAATGTTTTATAATTCAATTTATGTATACGTTCAAATTCCCAAGCTTGATCAGCAACTTTATAAATTAACCCCATGTTGTATCTCCTTTATATATTTAATAAAAATTATAAGTGGAGATTAACCCCACTTATTAACAGTTCATTTCATTCTCGATTTACATATAAAATAAGTACAATGATAAGAGCACTTAAAATAGTCGAAACAATAGAGTAAGAATAAAAAATCATGCACACTGGTAAACAAGCAATTGTAATTAATCCTGGCTTAGTAAACCCTTTAAAGATTAAATAAAATATAACGAAAACAGCAACAAGAGTAAGCGCTATCAAATAATCGAATGCGATTAATCCTCCAATAAATGTTGAAATGCCTTTTCCGCCCTTGCCTTTAAATACAATTGGGTAAATATGTCCAAGTAAAACAGCCAGTAAAGCTAACATTACAAATGTAGAATCTCCATAAAGGTATTTTGCAATAGAAATTACGATTGCCCCTTTGATTGCATCACCTAAAAATGTAGCGATAAAATACCCTTTTCCGTATACGCGCCCCATATTTCTTGCGCCAGGATTACCGCTTCCTTCATCCCGAATATCAACGTTATGTCTCCATTTCGTTACTATATAAGCGGTCAATATGTTTCCAAATAAATAAGAAGCCACCAAATACAAAAATTGCATACTATTAATCATGTAATCATTCACTTTCTACATGGGAATACATATACAATATTCAAGAACTATGTATATTGTACTTTTTTATCCACATCCCTTCATACATTTTAACATCATATATTTACAAATCATACAAAAATTCTCATACAATTATATTTTAAAATATTTATTCTTCATTAAATAATATGTTCCTTTCACTGCTGGCTCTGATCGTGATACAAATGTTACTTCCCCTATACTCTTCTCACAGCATTTCTTAAATTCAGCGTATATTTCTGGAACGAAACGCAATATGCTGCCACTTACTGCAATTGAAGTTGTTACATCAAACTGCATTTTATTATAAATATTCACCGTAATTTTCGTTAATTCCTTAGCCGCTTGCACTATAATTTCATGTGCATCAACATTCCCATTTCTCGCTTCCTCAATAATGAATGGTGCAATTGCTGCCACTTTATCTTTTGAAGAAGTATATACTAGTTGTTTTATATGAGACGATGTTAAAAGTTGAAACTCATCTTGAATCCTTAAACTTAATGGACAAAGTGTAACTCCTTGATCAAGTTGATTTGCCATTCTCTTTAAACCTTGTAATGCAATCCAATATCCGCTTCCTTCATCTCCTAAAATATGTCCCCATCCACCGCTATACTCGTACATTTCTCCTTTCTTTCCAAGACAAATCGCACCTGTACCACCAATTGTTAAAATTCCATCCTTCCCTTTTAAAGTAGCTGCATGTGCAATCATTGCGTCATTAAATACTTCAATTGGTGTTCCAAACTTCTTTTTTAGACGTAATGTTAATTCATTTGTATTTGCTCCACTTACACCCGCTAATCCTAAACAAATACAAACGCAATCCCCATTTAACAACCCTTTCTGGCATTGATCAATCGCTTCCATAATATGCAAAAGAGCTTCTTCAAAATCTATTAATATATTTCCAAAACCACTTGTAGCTCTTACGAATTCATTTCCGTCTTTATCAAATGCAGTTGCTTCTGTCTTCGTTCCCCCGCCGTCTACTCCAATCATATACTTCATACTTTCGCCTCATTCTCTTCAAATTGGAGGGAATGTTATGTTCCCTAAAACTACAGATTGCTTTGCACCTGTTGCACTCGGCACATTACTCGGATTACAATGATGCGTTTCGTTTGCTAAAATGGCAAAGGCGATTGCTTCCTTCGCTTCTGAAGAATAGCCTATATCTTCTTGAAGGAATAATGCACATTTTTCTTCTTTTAATCCATGCCGTATCATTTCTACAAGTGTATCATTATAACTTCCACCACCACCTAGAATTACCTCATCGATTTCATAATATGGCAAAATAAACTCCTTATAATGATAAACAATTGAACTTGCAGTAAACATCGTGACAGTCGTCAATATATTTTCTTTACTATGCTTTTCAAACCGCTTCAATAATTTACTTACAAATTCTTCTCCAAACTGTTCTCTACCAGTTGATTTCGGTGGATTCATCTTCACAAATGGATGGTTCAGACAATATGCCAAAATTTCATCTACAACTACCCCTTGATTTGCAATTTTACCATTATGATCATATGGCAACCGAAATAACCTTTGACATACTTCATCCATTATCATATTCCCTGGCCCTGTATCAAAAGCTATTACGCTCTTCTCACTTAGTTGACTTGGTATTACAGTAACATTACCAATCCCACCAATATTTTGTAGTATTCTATTTTTAGTTTGGTGACGATACAAAATAATCTCTGAATATGGTACAAGTGGTGCACCTTGTCCCCCTGCTGCCATATCCATCGTTCGAAAATTAGAGATAACCGTTGTTTTCGTTTCATACGCTATAACTGCTGGTTCTCCAATTTGTAACGTGGAAGGAATCATAGTGCCATCTTGCTTTGGCTGATGATAAATCGTTTGTCCGTGAGAACCAATTACATCTAATTGTCCCAAATGAAAATTGGCCTCTTTACAAACTTCCTTTACAGCACCTGCGAAGCATAAACCGAGTTTGAAATTTAAACTGCATATGAGTTGTACATTTGAATTTTCTATTGATAATGCCTGCTGGATCTCATTTTTCATATCATCACAAAATGGCACAGTAGTAAAATGGATTAGTTCAACTTTAGAACCTACACCGCTTCCTTCTATATGAACGAGCGCTACGTCTATTCCGTCTAACGATGTACCGGACATTATCCCTGCAATATACATAACATGCATGACCTCCCCTTTACTAAAAAACGATCATGTAAGTTACAAACGTACAACCGATCGAAAATAATATAAATCTATAAAACAACTGAGCTTTTGATGCAAACGATCCATCAATGAAAGAAACAACTACTGTAAGCAAAATACTTGCCGCAATGCTTGTAACGAGCCATATACTATACATTTGTGATAAATCTAGCATTCTTAATAAAGGTACAAAAAGTAAATTTGCACATATCACTCCAAATAATAATAAAAATACACCTTTATAACTAAATTTTATATTCATTCCATTTCACCCTCTCTGGACTTCATGTGAAAGAAGTGATAGACAAAATGCCTATCACTCAAAAATAAAATATAAAACTTACGGATTAACAGATTCCCCATCACCATTTTTCTCAATTTCAAGCATGTTTTTGTCGTACATTTTAAAGAATGGTAAATAAATAAGGAATGATATTGTTATGTTTATAAATACGAGTACAATCGCTCTCCAATCCCCACCTGTCGCTAAATATGCACCAATTGGAGCTGGTAATGTCCATGGAGGCATTATATGTGTTGGTGTAACAAACCCCATCGCAGTTGCTGAGTATGCAATAGTTGCTGTTACTAGTGGTGTAATGATAAATGGGATAATTAATATTGGGTTTAGTACGATTGGCAATCCAAAAATAACAGGTTCATTAATATTAAAAATACCAGGTACAATACAACTTCTCGATAATGCTTTCGAATATTTCGATCTACCAAATACGATCATGGCTAATACAAGTCCTAGCGTTGCGCCCGAACCACCAATCCATATAAACCATTGGTATAATGGTTCTGGTGAAATGAATGGTAACTGATTTGCGCCACTAGCAACTGCTTCACCATTTTTCCCTAAATATACTTCCCATAATGGCCGGGCAACAGTTCCAACAACCGACACACCATGAATTCCGAATGACCAAAAAAATGTAATTAAAAATACTGGAATGATTACACCGAAGTAACTATCACCAGCTTTTACTAACGGTGCCGCTAATTTATCAACTACATGATGTAAATCCATACTAAAAACGACAGTTACTAAACTCATTAAAATAATAACGAATGCAGCAGGTATAAGTGCTTCAAACGAACGTGAAACAGACGGCGGTACTTGTTCTGGCATTTTAATCATTACATTTTTCGTCTTACAAAATCTTAATATCTCAACTGATAAAATAGAAACAATCATTGTCACGAATAATCCATGACCCCCGAGATTTGTCATCGGAAGCATAAACCCTTTTTTATCAATTAATTCAGGCGTTAATGTTAATAGCAATGAACATACTGCAAGCTGTGCCCCTGATAAAGCATCTAGCTTATAACTTTTCGCTAAATTATATCCTATTCCAAACGCTATATATAAAGACATAATAAACATCGTTAAACGATATGGTATTAAAATACTTGTTTGATTTTTTAATGCCCACACGGATATGAAACTATCTTTCGGTAATGGTGGAAATGCTACGATTAAAAAGAAACTTCCTACGATGATAAATGGTAATGCTGAAATAACTCCATCACGGATTGCTTGTAAATGCCTCTGTTCAGAAAGCCTTGCCATCGGTCCAGATAAATTTTTATCAAGAAACGTGACAAACTTATTCATAACGCTTCCCCCTAACTAATTAAATCATGTACAGTTTTTAATAAAGTCGGTCCGCCAAGCGGCGTATAAGCTTGCGGCGGTATAATACCGCACGGGATAGATTCCTCTTCTGCAAATTTTTTAACTGAATCAAATCGATGTCTTACTTGAGGTGCAACCATTACAACGTCCCAGCCATTCTTCACTTCTTCTTCCACCTCATTTGTTCCAATCGCATGCACTTCCATGTTTACACCTTTTTTCTCCGCCTCTTTTTTTAAAGCGTTTACAACAATTGCACTGGACATTCCTCCAGAACAAACGAATAAAACCTTCATTTATTAATCCTCCTATACTTATCATTTATCCCCTTTGAATGAAAGGAAGTTTCACTTTACTAACAAGCATATGAAGAAGTGAAAGAATTTAGTTATGATGAAAGTAAATTTCAGTAAAAAAATTTTTCCTATTAAATTAATGTTTCAATATTTATTTTTCTCAATTGTAAGAACAACCTCCACTCAGATATCATATTAGTTAACCATATAATAGGGAGGCGTATAAATGATCGTTAAACGTTTATTAATGATATGTTGTATCGTCATCTTTTTTATTCCTTTCTCTTTCATTTCCCCTTACTCTACTTATGCTGAAGTAAATACTACGTACAAAAAGCATGAATTACGTGCTGTATGGATTGCATCTGTTCTTAATATTGATTGGCCCTCAAAAACTGGCTTACCCATCGAAAAGCAGAAACAAGAGTTTATTAGATTATTAGATGATGTAAAAAACACTGGTATGAATGCAGTTGTTGTACAAATAAAACCAACCGCTGATGCTTTTTACCCTTCCCATTACGGTCCTTGGTCTGAATACATTACAGGTACACAAGGAAAAGACCCTGGATACGACCCGCTCGCATTTATGATTGAAGAAGCACATAAAAGAAATATAGAATTCCACGCATGGATTAATCCATACCGAATAACGATGAATCACACTGATATAAATCGATTATCAGATAATCACCCTGCAAGACAACATCCGGATTGGGTTGTACCTTATGGCGGGAAGTTATATTACAACCCTGGTATTCCAGAAGTGAAAAAGTTTATAACAGAAGGTGCTTTAGAAATCGTGCAAAATTACGATGTTGACGCAATACATATGGATGATTATTTTTATCCATATAAAGTAGCAGGTGAAGAATTCCCCGATCAAAAAACGTACGAAACATATAATAACGGTAGATTTACAAATATAGAAGATTGGCGACGTGACAATGTAAATGAACTTGTCAAAGGTTTAAACACTGCTATAAAACAAGAAAAATCATACGTAAAGTTTGGTATAAGTCCGTTCGGCGTATGGCGAAATATAGCCGACGATCCAACTGGCTCTAACACAACTGCAGGTCAAAGAAACTATGATGATCTTTACGCTGATACACGTGAGTGGATACAAAAAGGATACATTGATTACATTACACCGCAAATATACTGGAATATTGGTTTCACACCAGCTGCATATGACATATTAGTAGATTGGTGGGTAAAAGAAACAAATAATAAACCGATTCACCTATACATCGGTCAGGCGGCTTATAAAATTAATAACAACTCTGTCCCCGCTTGGTCTGATCCAGAAGAATATCCAAGACAAATTGCATTAAACCGGTTATATCCTGAAATAAAAGGTAGTATGCATTTTAGCTTAAAAGATATTAACAATAATCCACTTGGAGTTAAATCTAGACTCGCAGAAGACATATATAAACATCCTGCACTAATCCCGCCTATGCCTTGGCTTGATCATGATCCACCAAAACAACCGACTTTAAAAGGGGCCATTCCAAGAGATGAAGGTATTGCTGTAGGTATCATTGATGATAGAGAGAATGACTCTGCTTATTACGCCATTTACCGTGTAAAAGGGAAAAATGAAGTGGATACAAAAAATCCAAAAAATTTACTTACTACTGTAAGAAAAACAAAGCTTGGAGAAATTTATGTAGATAAAACAGCGATTTCTGGAGAAACGTATACGTATGTAGTAACCGCAGTTGATCGATTGCATAATGAAAGTGTTGCTTCTAGTAAAACTACAGTTAAAGCAAAATAACATCTAATAAAAAAAGCGCCTTAAAAGCTAAGAACTATAGCTTTAAGGCACTTTTTTTATTTATTTTTAAACTTCTCAGTCGCTGCTCTCATCTTCACATTCAAATCGTGATCAATCGAGTCACGAATATCTCGCTCGACTACTTCCATTTCTTTTTGGAAATTTTGCAAGTAGATTTTTAATTCTTCTTCTTTTTCTGGTCGTTGTGAAGGTGGTAATTGTACGACTAACGATAGCATCGCTGTTAAATCTTTCATTAAGAACGTTTCAAGTTTATGTTGTTGTTCAAACATACGCTGCTCCTGATAATACGGCAAGGCATTTAATACTGAAATTGTAATTTCATCAACCGTTCTTTGTAATGAAGGATTTATTGAGCGTTTATACGCCTGAATTGTATTTAATGCATCTGGATATCGATCATAAAAATACAATTTATAAAACGAAAGGTCTGATGGTTTTACTGTTTGCTGCGTTTCTTGTCTTAAAAAATCTTTTACTTTCATCGCCGCTACATCAATATCTTCATTTGTAAGTTTTTTCGTTGTTTTTGCCATTACATGTACTTTTTTCTGTTTTTCTTTCGGTAACATTGAGAATACTTGCTCTCTCGTACGTTGACCCGATGCACAGAAAAGAGTGTTTAATGTATACTGTTCTTTCTTTCCTTCTGTACGAATCCAGCGATAAAAGAGCGGATGTTGTGTAAATTCTTGTAGAAACGGTAATGATTTATTCGATAACTTATCTAAAGAATCATGTGCTCTTTTATATGGTTTCGTCCATGAAAAATACAGTTTACGTCCGAAATATACAACTAAAACAACGACAGTAAATGCGATTAAAAGCAATGTACCCAATAGTACTAATACTGTTTGAATGAAACTCATTTTTTCACCTCCTCTAAAAGTCTGTTATTTCCTTGGACGCTGAATGAGTTTTTGTTTCATTTCATCATTAAATGTGTCTAATTCAATTACAAACTTCTTACTTGACTCGATAATACGTTCTGATGATTTCTCAGAAGCTTCAATCGCAGCAAATACATTTTGGAATGATTCGCGTAATTTATCCATGCTAATAGCAGGATTTTCAAGAAGTTTTGTTGTTTCTTCTGTGTTTTGTTTTAATGCTTGTGAGTTACTTAATACCATTGATTCAATTGCTTCATTTGTCGCATTCACTGCATCAATTGTTTTCCGTTGATTTGTTAATGCTAGCTGAATAGCAGCTGAAACCGTTACGACGTTTTGCGTCATCGTAATTGCATTACGAATTGCCTCTGTTAACTTTTCATTATTTTTCTTAATAATGTCTACAGATGCGATAGATTGTAATAAAACACTTTTCGCTTGCTGCATATTACGTGTACGCACGAGAATCTTTTCTAATGCATCGTTAATTAATGGAATATCTCTTTGACGTTCTGGATTTTGTTTCTCAGCTTCCAGCATGCCAGCGAGTTTTCTACCTAAGTATACTTGCTTATCAAGTGCGTGAATTTTATCGTGCGATTGCTCTTTAAGCATTTCAAGACCAACTGTATCTTCTTGTAAGTTGTCACGACCAATTAGAAGGGATCTTATAATCTCCTCAATTTGCTTATCTATAGATTGATATTTATGCACATATGTTTCAAGTCGATTTTTCTTGAATACTTTAAACATAATTTTCTTCATACCACTTGCTTTTAATGAATTTGGATCAAGCTCTGATACCACTTTGCGTAATTCTAACAATGTATTTGGAATTTCTTCGTTCTTTCCATTCATCATCGCTGTTACAGGACGTTTTAATGCTGACAACGTTTGTCCTGCTGCTTGTTGCTCTTTATCTCCTAAATCTCCTAGCTGAGACAATACTTTTGATAAATCTGTATTTTGCTCGCTATTTAACTTTTGTACATAAAGATCAGCTTCTTTATTCAGTTCCTCTAATTCTGCATCTTTTATAACTGTATCAACCACTACTTCTACATTATTATCTTTCACAATCGATACAGGTTCTTTTTTCTCGAGTTCAGTCAACAAAATCGCTCCTTTATTTATATGTGCGAATTTATATGCACTATATTTCATCTATTATATCGTATTTCATATACATTCTGATTGCTTGAAATCGATTTTTTTAGAAATGCCTGTTTATGCAGTCATTCCCTGTTTCTTACTATAAGTATACCTGTAATCAACATAATTTTCCTCAGACTTAAGACCTAGAGAATGACATGCTGAAGGCGGATTCTTAGTATATTACATATATAAATTATGTTCTTCTTATCCTATTGTACGTAATCTTTTGACATACACCCTTTTTCAATGCGATAATTAAATTGCGCTCACTCCTATTTCTTCTTGCGCGCTACAAATGCTCCATTTTGAAATGCCAATAACACCGTTTCAAACATTTCATCTTCTTCAATCATCTTTATAAACTCGGCTAACTCACTCGCATGAGAAGTAGCATTATCAACAACAAGAAAACCCTTTGGTTGTAAAATGCGCTTTATATGCTCAAGCCACCACATGTATT
Source organism: Bacillus sp. BML-BC051 (assembly GCF_019656175.1). Taxonomy (NCBI): domain Bacteria; kingdom Bacillati; phylum Bacillota; class Bacilli; order Caryophanales; family Bacillaceae; genus Bacillus; species Bacillus sp. BML-BC051. The sequence goes on along the minus strand of NZ_BPLI01000020.1, from coordinate 8,546 downwards.
GCGTACGCTCTGAATCTAGGAAAATAAAATCAAATGAATAATCTAGTTGCGAATCTAAAAATGCCCCTGCTTCTTGATTATGAACATCAATCCTTTGCAAAAGGTTTGCCTTTTCAAAATTGACAAGTGCCTCTCCAACTCGTTCCGAAGAAAGCTCCACAGTTGTTACATTTCCATTTGTTTCTTCTACCGCGTTAGCTAACCACAATGTAGAATAGCCATTAGAAGTTCCAATTTCTAAAATTTTTTTTGCACTACATCCTCTTACTAAAATTGATAAAAATTGCCCCATTTCACGAGAAATATTCCGTAATTTTTCTTCCCGTGTTTTTTTATTTCGATCATGCTCTTCTCCATATTGTTCAAGTTGAAATAATAATGAATCTAACGTATCCATTTTTTCATCGCCTTTCCAAAGCAATATGATGAAAAAGCTCTTGCTGCCCGTCTACTTTCATTATATGCGAAACGAAAATCTTTTTCTCGTTATACGACAAAGATTTAAATTTTTTTATAGCATATTGTTTCGTTTTTTGGTAAAGTTAATTTCTACGTGCAATTATTCCATTCATACTATTTTTAATTCAATTGCAGTTGTTAAATCATATAAACCCCAATTAAATGAATCGGTATTTCAAATTCAATTAAGCGCCCTTTCCGGACGCATTTTCTTTTGTTTATATATTTCTAGAAGAAAGGATGCTTACAATGAACGTGATTAGCTTAGATGCTGCTCGAAAACGAAAACAGCATAAAAAATTAATGATTACTATACCGATTATTTCACGTATTTATGAAGAAGATGGGGAAATTAAATTTGAGGTAGCCGGCGAAAAAGATGTACCTCTTGAAATGTTAGAGAAATAAAAAAAAGACGCACTTCTAAAGAAATGCGTCTTTTTTTATACTGTTACATTTAAGTGCATAAGTTTTTCAGGATTAACCATCATATAAATGTTTGAGATTTTCCCATTCTCAAATGAAAATGAAAGCACATAAGTCACTTTATTATTTACTTTAACAATAACGCCTGGGGCACCATTTACCATCTTATAATCAACATTGTACTCTTCCAGGAACTTCTTCCCAATTCCAAAGAATAAACGTATAATTCTATCTGCAGAATAGATTGGATGAATTGCAGTTGTAGCTTTACCACCACCATCAGCTTTTAATATCACGTCTGTTTTTAATACTTCTAACATGCCTTGCGCATCCCCACACTGCAATGATGATACAAATTTCTCCACATAAGCAGCCATCTTCTTCGTACTTAACTTTGACTGCTTCGGCTTATCCAAAATACTTTTTCGTGCACGTTGAAAGATTTTTCGGCAGTTCACACTACTCTTATCAACAATTGAAGCGATTTCTTCGTAATCATAACTAAAAACCTCTCTTAATATGAAAACAACCCTCTCTACCTCAGTCAATTGTTGTAAAAGTAATAAATATGCTGTAGAAATTGATTCTTTCATTACAAATGACTCTGATGGATCATCAATCTCTTCCACAAATGGCTCTGGCAACCACATTCCGACATATACGTTACGTTTATGTGCTGCCGAACGTAATTTATCAATTGAGCGGTTTGTTACCATTTTACATAAATAGGCTCTCATATTTTCTATAGATTGAACGTCCTCCATATTATTAAGCGATATAAATACGTCATGGACGATATCTTCGGCATCCATAACACTCCCAAGGATTCGGTATGCTAACGAAAATAATAATAATTGATACGTTTCATATAATTGCTCCGCTTCCATTATGAACTGCCTCACTTTCAGATTGCTTTAAAATGTGTAACGCTGCACGTTTTCCACTTGCTACCGCAGCATCAGCTAATATTTCATCATGCCCAACCCAATCTCCTGCAACGTAAACACCTGGTATTTCAGGTATATTAGGGCCTGGTTTTTCAACACGGTCAATATGAGGAAAATCATGTACTACCGTAATTTTCGGTAAATATTGCTGTGCAACAACTTCTCTTTTCCAATTCGGATGTAACAATTCCATTACATTTTCTAACTGTTCTTTATCTTCTTGAATATGATTCAGCCCTAGCACAGGGTTATGATACTTAATTAGACTCACTGCAATTGATCCATCTTCACTTAATTTAGCTGCTCTCGATTGATTCGTGAAAAATATTGGCTGATCTAATCCTAATGTAAAATGATGCAAAGGGTTCGGTAAATGTTTTAAACCGATATCTAACGCTGCCGCGGTCACTTGTATAGATTGTTCACTCCATTTTTGTAAACTTGTTCCTTCTGCACCTTTTATAATTTTACAAGCTTCTTTCGGCGGAGTTGTTACAATGACCGTACCTGCTTCAAATATTTCATCGTCAAAACATTGTATTCTTTGTTTCCCTTCACAATACTCTATTTTCAACACATTCTTTTTAGCTAGAAATTGCACACCACTAGTACTTGCAATATCCCTTAAATTTGTTATTATCGTCTCCCAACCACCATCTACATAAAGTACTCCTTCTTTCATTGAAAGCTGTATTTGCTTTAGTACGGAAGATGCTAATTGAATTGTAGGAGCATACGTATATGTTGTTGTTCGGCATAATGCATAAAATATATTTCGAACCATTGGATCTTTAATTTCATTTTCTGCCCATGTAGATAGGCTCATTTTCGGAACTTTTCCTACATCTAATTTTCCTAAATGAATCATAAGACGAGAGAACTGTACTTTTGCAGACCATGAAAGTAACGGTGTTGATAAAATTGAGCGGAAATCTGTTGGGATGGTAAAAATATCCCCTTTCCATATTCCATGTGCTTTTGTAGATGGGATTCCACCTGGAAGATTTACACCTAACTCCTGAAAAGTTTTAAACGCTTCTCCACCTCTATATAAAGCATGTGCACCAAGATTCATACAAATGCCCTTTTTATTTATAGTCATCCCTCGACCACCGAAGTGACTGGACTTTTCTAATACAATAACTTTCCTTCCAGATTTCGCTAAATATATAGATGCTGTTAATCCAGCAAGCCCACCACCAACAATTACTACATCCAAATTTTTCATAACAAAATCCCTCCTTATCCGTTCTACATACAAGACGAACGATTAACGAGGGATGTGACATTCAGTGATACATAATTTATTTTCTAATCCATTACATACTGATGCCAAATTTCTCTTTCTTCTTCACTCATTCCTCCAATTATTTTTGAAAAATCTATTTTTCTATCAAATGAGTTTTTTAACTTATAAAATTGTTCAAACGAACCTGTAAATATTTTTAATGAATGAGAACAACAAATCGTTTCAAGGTTATCAATTGTTGTGCCATCTAATTCTAATTCCTTTAGTCCTTTCATTTTACCTAATGCAGCTCCATCCTTTACTTTTGTATCTGTCAACTTTATATTTTGAATTGATGAATTGTGTTTTAAGCAATTTAAATTAGCAATGATGCTATTTTCAAATTCAATTGTTATTAATTTTTTTAAATTTTGCAATACAAGCAAATCCAATTCACTAACATTCTCTAAACTTAAAATATATAAATGCTTTAAATTATCTACTTTCGAAATCGCATAGAGCTGTTCACAATTTGAAATAAGTACTGTAAGAGATTCTAAATTTTGAAACTTCGGTAGCAACGAAAAATCTTGAATACTAGTATGTGAAATGTCTAATTTTTTTAATGATGACATTTCTACAAGTTCCGATAGAGTATTTATCTTCGTATTCTTTATATTCATTTCTTGTAAGTGCTGCAAACGTAATAATGGCGTTAAATCTTGAACCGGGTTACTTACTAAATACAACTTCTTTAAAGAATCCACTTGTTCTAATCCTGTTAAATCTTTAATTTCATTTCCAGATAAAATTAGTTCTCTCACTTCCGTACACATCTGTAACGGACTAATATCTACTAATCCATTTCCACCTAAATATAATCTCTTCTCTCTAATAAACTTGCCTGCACACTCAGGTGGACCCACTATATTTCTCCAATTCTCATCTAAACTATCGTACCAATCATTAATGTTATTTTCAGATTGAAATATAAATTGAGGATGTAAAACAGGTAATTCAATATTAAATAAAGCGTCTAAAAAGTGTATATTGTCGTTAGCACCATAACTCCAATATAAATAGTCTTCTTCTTGGTGAATGGTAAATTTTTTAACTTTTAGTGTTTGTAAAATAAATAGTAACAAGTCTGAAATTCTATTCGCAATTACATATTTTACTTCTTCATCTCGTCCAAAATTAATAACTTGTCCCACTTTCCCCTTTTGATCCGGGTCAACATCTATTCCTATATTGTTACCGCCATAATCTTTACTAATAGGTATCCAATTGTGATTCACATATCTTTCCTTAATACATTCTGCCGGTATTGAAAATGCATCAAAATTTAAAAAATCATCCTCTTCAATTCTTTTCCATATTCTCCACTCATCCAAAACTTGATTTAATGAAAGAAATGGCAAACCAAAAAATAACCCTGGTCCTGATTTATCCTCACCGTTATGTGCAAGATAAAGAGTACGTAATTCATCTGGAAACGCAATTCCCATTTCATTTTCAGCATCTTGAATTTCTTCTATTGTTGCAGGCTCATTCAAAAACAGTTGAAAGTAATTTTTTAATTCAACTTCCAACTCTTTTAAGATAGTTTGATTCATTTTCTGTACTCCCCTTATAATACAAATTAAAAAACCGCCATCTTTTACATTAATTGTAATTAATTGCACTTTTTTTCACAATGAAACTATTGTAATTATATTGAATACAAACGAACAATTTTATCACTTTACAAACCAAGAGCAGCAACGCTTTCACATTTCAATAACTAGACTCATATCCTAAATTCAAATTGCATGAAAATATAAGAAAGGCAGGTAATATAAATGACTTCTAGTATCGACTACACTTCCCCCTCAACTAATTTCACCTATGATGTAAGTAAAAGTAATTTTTTTAAAAAAGATGCCCAAAATTATATAAACGTACTTGGCGTGAAACAATTAAATACGTTAGAAAATACTTCTTTATTAGATATTTATTTAAGTACAGGAAATATTGTAGAGCCGCATATTCATCAAAATGCAGCTGAACTGGTTTACTGTATTTCCGGATCTGCTGTTGTTTCTTTACTGAATCCATTTACAAATCAAATATTAAACTTACCGATAAAACCAGGGCAAGTTGCCAACATTCCAAAAGCGTGGTGGCATTATGAAATTGCTACAACAGATAGTACTCATTTATTAGCTATTTTCGACGCCCCAACCCCAGAAGTTATTTTTGGTTCTGATATTTTAAGATTAACTCCCGCTAATATAATGGCTCATACTTACTGTCTCGATGAACAACAATGGAAACAAGCGATATCCCCTATTCAATCCACTACAGTAATTGGTCCGTCAGCAAACTGTAATCAAAACCGCGGAATGATAAATCCACCAACTCAGCCTCCTAGTCCACAACAAAATTTATATTACCAAGATTCATATTATTTCCCTCTCTACTGGGGATATTAATCTATATCATGAAAAGAACACCATTATCTCCTCGTAAAATACGTAGGAGATTTTTTATTGTATACCCTCTATTCCTATTTTTTATCGTAACAATTAATAGAGTACATACATATAATATTTATATATTTAATTGGAGGTGATAGTACTATGAGTAATTATAACTATCGAAAAAACTACTCTCATAATAAAAATAGTAGTTCATCAACATCCTCTCAGTCTTCGAATTCTCAATCTTCCAATTCCCAATCGCAAAGAGATTTAGCTGAGCAAGGCTATGTAAAGAAAAAAGGATGTAACTGCAATAAAAACAAATAGTTTATTACTAATTTGAACTATAACATTTCAACGTTCACGATAAATACCTTACTACCCTTGTATACCGTTTATGTAATGGATGAATTCTATTAAAAATAGAATTCATCTTTTTTATTTATAGGTAATTTTTTAAGCTATATAACTTATTCGATAAACAATAAAGTGTAAATCATACATTTTGATTTTCCTTTTATACCAACCTAACAATGAGGAATTTCTCAATTCATTTATCACCTATCTTCCCATAAAATATAGCCCTTCCTAATAAAATTAGGAAGGGCTATATACAAATGCCAGTTCAAATTTAAAACAGACATTGTAACAAATTAGACGATATTAATACCTGCACTTACAAATCCAGCTACTGCAGCTATTGGACTTGCTGCTGTTAACGAAACATATAACAGTATTTTATCCCCAGCTGCTACTGGAATAGCTTCAGCTATGATCCCTGATGCTGTAGAACCAATCGCTATTGCGGCAAATGCTGGTGTTAATAATAGAGGTGCACCTTGTACTGTAAACGTATTACTTGCTGGAGGTGCAGTTAATATTTGTATCTGCACTTGAACAGGTGATAATGGAGCTAATGCAGCTGTTGCACTAAAGAAACCTGCTAATGACGTAATAGTTCCTGCGCGTGGTGCTACAAATGCATAATCACCTATACCTAATGCTAATGTGATACTTGTTCCACCAGTTAAAGCTACACCAGGCTGACTAAATCCAAATCCAAGAAGAGTTCCTGTATTAGCTATTAACGCGTTAACTAACGCAGATGGTGTTGTACCTGAAGCAAATGGAATAATAGCTCCGCCACCAGTTGCTCCTGTTAAGCCTGTTGCTCCTGTTACTCCTGTTGCTCCTGTTGGACCTGTCGCTCCTGTTAAGCCTGTTACTCCTGTTGCTCCCGTTGGGCCTGTTGCTCCTGTTACTCCTGTTGCTCCACCAGTACCTGCTGGACCTGTCGCTCCTGTTGGGCCTGTTGGACCTGTTGCGCTCCTGTTGCTCCCGTTGGACCTGCTCCGGTTCCTGCTGGACCTGTTGGACCTGTTGCTCCTGTTGGACCTGTTGGACCTGTCGCCCCTGGAGTAGCATTGATTAATTGAATTAATAAATTAAAAAGAAGTTGTAAAGTTGCAGAATCAACATTTGAATTGCAGGAAATAGGGATAAGATCTAAAGCGAAGAAGAATTGTGCAAGGGCGCTATAAAATTGTTGCAATAATGTTGACAATTGTCCTAAATTAGGTGCTGGAGATTGTAATAAAACTATAATACTTTGAGTTAATTGTTTCAAAAAATTAACTTCTGGAGAAGGTAATAAGGAATTTAAGAAAATTAAAAATTGATTAAATAAATCGAGTAACACTAATCTGTTTGCATTACTTGGATTTGCAAAAAATGCTGAAATAGCTGATACTAATGAGTTTAGTAAAGTAATTAATTGACTTAATTGTTCCCTAGTAATAGGAACTGACTGTGGATTTTTACAACAATCTGCTGAAAAAACAATCGGATTGCAGTTATTATGATCAAAACAATCATTATGGTTCATTTATTTCCTCCTTACTTTTCTTATAGTTGAGTGTTTTCCTATTCTAAGTACTATAAAAGATGCGATTGAAAAAAGTAGTTGAGTTATATGTTTCTCTTAAAATAGGAAACATGAATGATAATCAAACTTGAAAACGTTATTTAATTATGTTCATGACTCACATATTAATTATATGTTTTTAATAATTGACTGCTTAGATTAAACACCTAAACTTAAGAGTTTATTTTATTTTTCCACGTTTATCTCTTAGAGCCAAAGACACATTTTAAGTTGAATACAAAACTCGAATTTACGATTAATATACATTCCGCAAGTAACAACATCATTTTTTCATATAAGTAAAGAACATTTCTTTACTAAAATTGGGCTCACCTTATAAAGGGGAAGCCGTTTCTATTATAAAAAACTCTCATACAATATAGTGGACAAGTTATTTTATACTTCGTTCTAATAAAATATTGTAAGGAGTGAGAATTAATTGCCAATCATCCAACCATTTATGGCATCTAGAAGATTTACATCTACACTAGGAGCTGGAACAGGAACAGGTGCAGCTTTTGCAATTGCCGCTACAGCTTGTTTAAACGATGCTGGTACTACTGCAACTGCTTTTCCGACTTTTACGTATTACAACTTTTATGTAAACGGCATTCTTCAACCTAGTGTGAACTCCAGTATTACTACTGGACCTACTGGTGCTATTACAATTCCTGGCGGAGATGCATTAGACGGCGGAATTCCAATTACAATCGAATTTATCGTCACTTAGTGCTAGTTACTTTAAAGTAAAACAAAAAGACAGCTTCTTTTTATTTAAGAAGCTGTCTTTTTTAATTAATAATGATAAATTGCAAAATAATTGATGAACCTTGTGATGGTGGTTGATCATCCAATAAAGTTAGCTGACCAGTACTAACTTGATAAAATGGTTGTGGTTGAAGTATTCCATTAATAAACAAGTTAATATATGAAACTTCATTAGGAGATAATATGTGAGTTGTACCATATTGAGCTATTCCATCTGAATCTGTATATATAAGTTTCTCTCCATCTGAAAAAGTGTAAAATAATAAATTAGTTGTTGTTATGGGACCAATAACTCCAGTTGGACCTGTTGTTCCCGTTGAACCTGTTACTCC